>DASXNJ010000023.1:0-12614 GCA_036495145.1 Puia sp. | reverse complement strand
TGATGAAATTTATTTTTCAAATTCGTTCCTCTTACGATATTTGGATAGTAAATGCATGAGTCATGGTAAATATTAAAACACAGGCGGAGAAAGCTGAACGGTTCAGAGCCCAGCATCTGGATGAAAAATTATTGGTATTACCGAATATCTGGGACAGCCTGGGTGCAAAGCTAATTCAGCAGGTAGGGTTTCAATCGGTGGCAACAGCCAGCGTCGCGACTGCTCTATCCAATGGATACCTTGACGGAGAACAGATTCCATTTACTGAGTTATTGGATATAGTACACAAAATTTCTTCGGCTGTTGATCTGCCACTCACGGTCGATATTGAACGGGGATTTGCCGATACGAATGATCAGTTGAAAGAGAATATCCGGTTACTAATTGAACATGGTGCGATTGGAATAAATATTGAAGATTCCTGGCCCGATCATAAAGATTTAAATAGCATCGCTGATCAATGCTGTAAAATTGAAGTTATCCGGGAAACGGCTATCCGAATGGGTGTACCCCTCGTGATCAACGCCCGTACAGATATTTTTTTTCTGAAGATTGAGGACAATCCCATGACTCAGGCGATTGAAAGGGCCAGGGCATTTAAAAAAGCCGGCGCTGATTGTGTATATCCGATTATGATAAACAGATACGACGATATTACACGTTTCGTGGAAGAAGTGGAGATGCCGGTGAATGTAGTACTTCTGAAACCGATTTCAGATTTGCAGCATCTGGAAAAAATAGGCGTAGCACGGGTCAGCGTCGGACCCAGTATGCTGAACCATGTACTCACCATCATGAAGACGGTAGCCGAAGGATTGATGAAGTACGATTCATCTGCTTTTTTCGCACGCGATCTGTTGCCGCGGGAATATCTGAATCAATTGGTTTAAATAAATATATACCGGTTACTCCGACCGAAGGCTTGTTACCGGATTAGCGATAGCTGCCTTGATGGCCTGGAAACTTACGGTTATCAGAGCAATTATAATGGACGCCAGTCCGCCGGCGATAAAAATCCACCAGCTTAATTCTATTCTGAACGGATAATTCTGCAACCATTGATGCATGAAGTACCAGGTTAGCGGGCTTGCAATCGCAAATGCAATGGCTATCAACAGCACGAATTCCCTGGAGAAAAGATAAACGATATGTGCACCGGTCGCCCCCAGCACTTTTCTGATGCCTACTTCCTTTAATCTCTGAACAGCCATAAAAGATGCCAGCCCATATAATCCCAGACAGCTTAGAAATATAGCGATCAGGGCAAATAGCTTGTATAAATGTCCCAGCCGGTTTTCCTGTTTATAAAAACTTTCAACTTTTTCATCGAGGAATTTATATTCGAAAACAAAATCAGGAAATGTTTCATTCCATTTTTTCTCTATGAGACCCAATGATCCCGTTAAATTCTTTGAATCCAGTTTTATGGATGCCTGATTGTAATCTCTTTTATAACTCGTGACAATCAATGGAGCCAGGTCATCGCGAAATGAACGTGTATTAAAATCTTTCAGTACACCAACAATGAGACCTCTGGCATGGTCAAAAAGGAAAATTTCTTTATTCAGGGCCATCTCCGGATTCTTTATTCCAAGATTCCTCAGCAACATTTCATTTACCAGAAATTCATTTATCGTATCGGATGGATTTATATTTCGTCCGGCTACAAGCGGTAATTTAAAAGCTGGTACATATTCATTGTCTGCTTCCTTGAAGATTGAATAAAAATCCGTTTGTTTGGTGGCGTGGTCATACTTAATATTTGTCCAGTTATCATTGTTGTCTTCAACCGGGGTATTGGAATTAAAGCTCACAGTCTGAACTCCATTGATTGTTTTCAATTGCTTTTTCAGAAAGTCGAGTTTGCTATTGGCGATGCTGTCTCCGGGAACAGGAATATTTACGATCGCATTTTTATCGAAGCCCAGAGGCTGACTCGTGAAAAAAGTCATTTGCCTGGCAATTACCAACGTGGCAATGATCAGCGACTGAGCGATCATAAACTGGAATACCACCAATCCTCTCCTGAGCGTAAAGCCACTGGATACTTTTGCCGTTAGTTTACTTTTTAATGCGTTGATCGGATTAAAACCTGAAAGAACGATGGAAGGATAAAAGCCTGCCAGAAGAGTCACCGAAACGGATATCAACAGCAGGAATAATAAAATGGAATTTCCGGTTTCCCGGTTGATGCCAATGGATAATTCCAGCAGGCGGTTGATATATGGTAAAACAAAAAAGGCCATTATGAGCGAAATAAATACAGATGCCAATACTATTAAGAGAGTTTCAGAAAGAAACTGAAACTTCAGCTGCCATTTATTACTGCCCAATACTTTTCTCACACCCACTTCTTTTGCACGGTTCACTGCCTGAGCGGTAGAAAGGTTTATGAAATTTACGCAAGCTATCAACAGGATAAAAGCCCCTATCAGCCACAAGGCATTGATTAATTTCCTACTGATGGTTTTGCCGCTATAATCCCCCGACTGAGTGTCAAAGTGAACCTCTTTTAGAGACTGGGCCACTTGTACGTCTTTATTATCCGGCGATTTTACTTTTTTTGAATAAGCGATCAGCTGATGATTGAATTCGGATGCGGATGCATTGGGAGACAACAGAACATAACATCCATTGCCGGAACTGGTTCCGTCAAAATCCGTTGAATGTAAAAAACGATTGGTGAATCCTGTACCATAAGAAATTACAATTTTTAATGGGAAACCTGTATTGGGCGGTATTGCTGAAAGAACTCCGCTTATTTTAACCGTATTTGTATTATTTACTCTGACCGTTTTGCCGATTGCATTCTTCCAGTCACCAAAATATTTTTCCGCTATTTCCTTTGTGACCAGGGCATTGTCCGGATCGGCCAGTGACGCATAGGATCCCGACAAAAGAGGAAAATCAAATATTTTAAAGAAAGCGGGTGTAACATAAAAAACACCATTCTCTTCTTTAAATTTTTTTGATGTGTTCTTGTCCGGTCCCGGAATATTGAAAAGAACATTATTATCAGAAAAAATGGGAGCCGTTTCTTCAACCTGTTTTAAAGTGGATTTGATGGCGTTGGGAAATGCAAAGGGAACACCACGGCCGTAAAAAATTTCTTTACTGTCGGCATGATGATATTCAGTGAGTATCCGGTAAATACGGCCCTGCTTTTTATGAAAATTATCAAAGCTGTTCTCAAAGCTGATGACAAGAAAAATCAGCAGGCAAATCGCAATGCCCATTGAAAGGCCGAGGATATTGATGATGGTATATCCCTTATATCTTTTAAGATTCCTGAAACTTATTCTGAAGTAGTTTCTGAGCATTTGAAACATTTTGATGAAGAGCAAAAGGATTATTCTTTACAGCTAACCCAATGCCGGGTAATAAAATGCTGTATTTCAATTGCTTGAAAGCTGTGCCGTCTAAAAACTGTACGATTTTGATGCAATGACTGTCCGGGTTTTTAAAAACTGCCTGGGGCATAATATTTATGTGATAAGTTGAAGGGACCGGTCGGTAATTAAGATTTTATTGACCGTCATCGAAAAGAGGTTAAATGGCTGGTGTGAACTGAAAATAAATGCAGTTTTGAATTCTTTATAATAGGCGTTGATCAATTCGGGCAATATTTGCAGGGATGATTCATCCAGCATTGCCAAAGGTTCATCCAGTAAAAGCAATGAAGGTTTTCCAATGAAGGCAAGGAGAAGTGATAATTTTTTAACCATTCCGCTGGAATATGATCCGATCGGTGATCTCAAAAAATGATGTACTTTAAATAGATTAATCAGCATATCTATCTGGACCGCTGCTGCCTTGCGGATTTCCTGGTAGAAACAGACCAGCTCATGGCCGGTAATAAAATCGGGATATAACGGTTCTGCCTCAGCGAAGTTTACCAGGCTCCTGTAAGAAACCGGATCACAACGAAGATTGACCCCTTCAAGCTGGATATCTCCTTTAAATGGGATTAATCCAGCGAGCATGCTAAGAAGAGTTGTTTTGCCCGAGCCGTTAATTCCTGTCAACCAGTAAATATTTCTTTCGAGTTTCAGATGACGGATATCCAAAACCGGTTGTTGGTTGTAGGTTTTATGTACATGATCAAATTGAAGCATAGCAGTTACAACGTCCGGTCGAAAAATCTCATACAATATTGTTGAAACCTACGTCGCCTCAATTTATAAGAGTCAATCCATTGCATTGCCATGTAAATATATGAATGGCATGATATAGGTACCCAACGGCGTATGCGGATTTTTACAATGCGATCCGGGTTCCTTCACGCGCTGATTTAAGTGCTGATTCGAGGATATGCACAACGATCAAATTATTTTCCAGTGAAGACAAATCGTGGCCCGGATCCAATTTACCGCTGAGTACATCTGATAAATATTGAATGTTGTTTGTATAGGTGGCAGGTTTCAATGGAACATTTTCGTAAATGTCTTTATCTCTTTTTTGAAGGGTGTTTCCATTTAACGCATGCAAATATCCCTTTGTTCCAAATACCTCCAGGTCTTTGATGCTGAAGGGCCAGTCCCATGACGCCTCAATAATACCGGTAGCATCCGGATACTCAAGTAAGATCGTAGCGTCATCTTCAACATTTGGATAAATCAATGGTTTAAGATGATGTGTAACGGCTGTTACAGCTAATGGAGCTTTTCCATTCATCAACCAGACCATTAGGTTGGCTCCGTAACAACCAAAGTCCATCAATGCACCACCGCCATTTTTTACCGGATCAGTCAGCCAGTTTAGGAAATCCGGACTGCATCCGATTTCCTTTGGTCCGTTATGACCATCATGAACGGTCATTTTCCTGATCGTCCCTAGGACATGTTCCTGGTTGACCATCTGATATATCTGTTGATTCGAATTGTACCAGGTTGTTTCATAGTTTGTCAAAACGTAGACATGAAATTGCCTGGCAAGTGTTGCTATCCGTTCTGCATCTTTTATAGTTGTGGCCAGGGGCTTTTCAACCATTACAGGAATTCCTTTGGGCGCGCAGAGTTCCACTACATCAATATGTTGTGATATGGCCGTATAGGCGAGAACGATATCCGGCTTTGTATGCGATAAAAGTGATTGGAGGTTTTTGTAAAAGAGCGAGTCGGGCAGTTGATAAGTTTTTTTATACCGCTGTACCAGTTGTTCATCGCTTTCTGCAATACCTGAAATGACTACTTCACCTTTTTTAAATTGGTTCATGATGCCATGAACGTGATCATGAGCCAGACCGGCGATGCCAACATGCAGGATTTTTTGGGCATGTGCAAATGATCCGATGAACAAAAAAATAAAAAGTAAAATTCTCTCCATTTTATGAATTGCAATGCCAGCTGTGTACTTATTCATAATCGTCTTTTATTCTTTTTTTCTATTTAAATGGATTAATGCCCATATTATACCAGATAAAGGCATATTTGTCCGCGTACATGCTTAATATTTTTTCGGTGTCCATTCCCGTACCATGTCCCGCATTGTGTTGAATGGAAATGAGAATAGGGTTAGCACCTGCATTACTTTTTTGGAGGGCTGCTGCAAATTTCAGCGAGTGGCCGGGAACTACCCGGTCATCATGGTCGGCCGTCCAGACAAGTGTTGCGGGGTAATGTACGCCTGTTTTTATATTATGTAGCGGCGAATATCCAAGCAGATAATTAAACATGGAAAGTGAGTCCTGCGCCGTGCCATAGTCCGATGCCCATCCCGCACCGGCTGTGAATTTATTGTATCGCAACATATCCAAAACGCCAACCGAAGGAAGCGCGACCTGCATCAGATCGGGTCGTTGTGTCATCACAGCGCCGACCAATAATCCTCCGTTGGAACCGCCCGCGATGGCGAGGAAATGACTGGAAGTATATTTATCCCTGATCAGATATTCTCCCGCGGCAATAAAATCATCAAATACATTTTGCTTCTGCATACGTGTTCCCGCAAAATGCCATTTCTCGCCATATTCGCCACCCCCCCGGATGTTTGGCTGAGCGTATATTCCACCGTTTTCCAGCCATACCATCCTGAGCGGACTAAAGTTGGGCATTTCGCTGACATCAAATCCGCCATAACCATATAAGTAAGTCGGGTTTCTTCCATTTAAAGAAATTCCTTTCTTGTATACAATGTACATGGGTATTTTACTACCGTCCCTGCTGGTATAAAATACCTGCTCTGTATTATAGTCTTCGGGATTAAACGTCACACCTGGTTTATTGTAAAAATCTGATTTCCCGCTTCTGATATCGTAGTGATAAATAGTATTTGGATATGTAAAGGATGTGAAATTAAAAAAGAGCTCGGTCTGATTCTTATGAACGCCAAAGCCACTGGCCGTTCCGGAAGTCGGAAGTTTGACTCCCCGGATTCTTTTTCCATCATCATTATATTGAAACACGATAGATTTTACATCAGCCAAATAGGTTACAAAAAAATAGCCTCCTCCAGTGGAAAATTCGGCCTTATCCTGTGTTTCCGGAATGACGTCTGTCCAGTTTGCCGGACGGGGATCTGTTGTATTTACTTTTATCAATTTAAAATTGGGGGCTTTCCGATTCGTGGCAATGAATAATACGTCATCCTTTGTATCTACAACCTGTTGTTCACTCTCTAAATCTGTAACAACGGGCTGTATGGGGGATCCATTCTTCTTCAGGTCCTGGATATATAATTCATTTCCAAATGTTGTTTCTGCAGCGGATATAACAAGCCAATGCTGGTCTTCTGACACTGCTGCATCAATATAACGATGCGGATGTTTTTCTCCTCCAAAAATAAAAATATCCTCTTTTTGATTTGTGCCCAGTTTATGATAGTATACTGTGTGATGATCAGATTCGGCTACCAGTTTGTTCTGACCGGCGGGTATATCGTAGGTACTGTAGTAGAATCCGTCATTTCCTTTCCAGGACGCTCCGCTGAATTTTACATTTCTCAATGTATCTCCAATCAATTTACCGGTACGCACATCTTTCACAATAATTTCGCGCCAGTCTGATCCACCATTTGAAATCAAATACGCCAGCAGTGACCCGTCCGGAGAAAAATTATAATCCTGGAAACTGACGGCGCCATTGTTCGAAAAAGAATTGGGATCTATAAATAATTCCGCCTTCGCTGTATCAGCAGGATTTTTCATCCGGTACATGACATCCTCGTTCTGAAGGCCTGAATTTTTAAAGAAATAAAAATAGTCGCCAAATTTTACCGGTGCAGTCATGCGGGCATAATTATATTTAGCAGACAACTCGCTTTTTATTTTGGCGCGAAATGGAATCTGTGCCAGATAATCATTTGTGACTTTATTTTCAGCGATCACCCAATTCCGGGTTTCCGCTGATGAATCATTTTCCAGCCAGCGGTATGGATCATTTATTTTTTTGCCAAAATAAATGTCGGAAGAATCGACCATCGGGCTCTCAGGATATTTTAATAACTGGCAAAAGGATGTCTGTTCTGCGAGAAATAATACGAAAAAGGGAATAAACTTTTTTATCACGATGGGGAGGTTTAATGTTGGAATTTCGCATAAATTTAAAGACAACCCTATTTTTTTTAAACTTTCGAAATTTTGAAAAGTCCAAAAAATCATGCTAACCATCAAATCGGGTAAAAAATTTATTGTTTTTTTATTTTTTATCTGTTTTTCCGCAGGATTATCAGCCCAGGAACAATTTTCAAAACTGGATCACTGGATGGATGAAAACACAAAAGACATGGGCGGCCGTGCGATCCTGGCTATATACAAAGACGGTAAAATAATTTATAGCAAGTCGGTAATCGATATGAGCAGCCGTCAAAAGACGGTGATTAAATATATAGCCAGAAAACAGGGACTGGAATCCGATCTGAGTGCTTATACCTTAAACAGCCGGGTCATGGTGGCCAGTTCCAGCAAATGGTATAGCGCTGCTCTGCTGATGACCTTTGTGGACGAAGGGAAAATTCGTTTAACCGACACAGTTGGAACCTGGCTGCCCGTTCTTTCAGATCATGGCAAGGGAAAAATTACCATTGCCGATTGCCTTTCACACATGACCGGTATCAAAGAACCACCGTTCAAGGAGCTTCTAAAGGAAATGAAGAAAATCAACAATATGGATCAGGCAATCCAGTTGATTGCCACATTGCCAATGGAGGGTGAACCCGGAAAGTCCTTTCATTACAGCAATGCGGGATTGCAGATTGCCGGAGCAGTGATGGAAAAAATAAGCGGGAAATCATTTGAGGATTTATTTGCAGAACGAATCGCCAGGCCGCTGGGATTAACGAATACTGATTTCGGAAGAAAGAATGTTGCTCTGCCTGCCGGCGGAGCATGGAGCACGACAGAAGACTATCTGAATTTTTTAACCATGATTCTTCATAAAGGAAATTTTGGAGGAAAACAGATTTTAAGCGAGAACAGTGTCAATGAGATGGAGATCAATCGCATAGGCCCCGATGTAAAAATTGAATATTCACCGGCAGAAGCAAAAGGGCTGGGCTATGGATACGGTGAGTGGGTAGATATGACATCCGACACAGGAAAACCGAGTATATGGGCAACAAGCCCCGGACTTTTCGGAAGTTTTCCCTGGGTGGAAAACGATCAGCACTATTGTGCATTTTTAATGACATTCTATCTGAAGAATGAAGGCCGGAATGAACGTTATATCGGATTAAAACATCTGGTAGATGAATCAATCAACGGATTATAAGAACAGAATATAACTCTCCGCTACGATAGCGGGATATCTTTTTGTTTATTTTCTGAACCACGGTAAATCCCAGTTCTGTAAAAAGATTTCTTAACCTGATAAAACTTAGGGGATAAGGAACCCATGGATTGGGCAGATCGGTGTCATACTCCACAATCAAAAAAACAGGATTCCCGCGAAAACAGGGAACTAGTTTTTCAATAAATAATTTTTTGTTTCTTACAAAATGAAGGGCATTCGCCATTAGAATTCCGTCGAGATTCTGCAGATTTAGATCATCCCGCACAAAATCCGCTTCCAGCGTATGTATGATCACCTCATTTGGAAAAGTACTTACTTTGAATGACGACATATTTTTGTCTACCGCATACACCGTACTTCCTTGATGTAGGATGTCGGCCAATGCCCTGGTGAACAATCCCGCACCACAACCAAGGTCAGCCCAGGTAGTTTGTCTATCCAGAATGAGTTGATCTGTCTGAATAAGTGAAACTGCTTCCTGTAATTGCATACTTTAATAAAATCAATTTGCCTGAAAGCCCGCCCAAACCACGCCGCAAGGAAGTTTTCCGGGCTCAGTCTGCATTTTTACCTGATCTTTCTTATTCACAAAGTACTCAATCGAGAGCACGATGAATAAGAGTGTCTCCTGGTTTCTACTTATTGGGAAAGATATAATGGCTGGTTGAAAAACCTCATGACTGTATGGGATTCTTATTTCAGTCATACCTTTTTTTTCAGTTTTCATTTCGGTCAGGCTCGTGGAGGTAACGATCATTTTGAATACGATATAAGCTGTATAAAAGGACGCGTGTAACGTTTCACCTGATACAAAGGGTGAAAGCTGGATTTCCATCATGCCGGATTCGGAGAATTTTACAGCCGGCTGAATAGCCAAAGGCATGTCCGCCTGGTTATTAAACTGAAACTGACTGATAAAAGGTAACGCCTCTTTCAAATTCGGAGAAACCGGATCAATTTTTTCCTTCCAGCTGATCATTTTATTCAGGGCACCGGTAAACCGGTAAATCATTGTTTTGTCTGAATTGCATGGATTGATTGGAGAAATGACATCACGGATCTGTCTGCTGATCTTACTGGCTTTCCCAAAATTCAGCCCGCTTTTTACAGAGGCTTTGGTCCTTCTGACATAGCCAGGCTTCAGTCTCATATAATATTGTCCACGGAACCTGTAGAAAATCAGATTATTAACTGTTCCTACCCATTGAGAACCGCATTGTCTTGCCATGTTAAAATATTTATTATATATAAGATTCACCAAAGCTTTTGCCTTATCTGATCCGTGATGAATCAATACCAAGTCCATACGAAGTCCAATGGTTAATGGACTTCGTACGGACTTGGTCCGGCTTAGATAACTTAGATGTCCGGATGATTCCCGAATCAGATAACGATCATGGAAGCCAATAAATAGGTGGTGATAGTTTATTCAACGAAGGTTAAAAGTATATATTGTGGATGTCGTCAGGACTTGTTGGTTATTTGTTCAACGGGCCCGTGGAAGATCAATTATCTTTAAAGTGAATTGCAGTCTATGAAACGACGTCCTTCTCTTCTTGCCCTGGCCATATTTTCCTCTTTGCATGGATTTCCCCAACCGAAGGATTCGATTCAGTTCAAAAAAATCGTTCTCACCAGCGATTTCATTTCGGAAGGCGTCGCCGTTGGTGATGTAAACAAGGATGGTTTGATAGATGTGATGGCGGGATCTTACTGGTTCGAAGCGCCGGACTGGAAAAGACATGAAATTGCGAAGGGGCTTATTTTTAATCCGGACACCACATTCAGTAATTCATTTCTGAATTATAGTATGGACGTGAATCAGGACGGTTGGATCGATTTGATCCGCATTGGCTATCCCGGTCAGGAAGTAGTCTGGTATGAAAATCCCCGCAATGAAAAGCATTTATGGGCTATGCATAAAATTTATGATCATGCCGGAAATGAATCGCCCGCCTTTGTGGATATCGATGGAGATGGAAGACCGGATATTTTGTGTAACGATCCGGTTGAGAAAAAAATGATCTGGTTAAAATCACCTTCGGGGAAAGGAGATACGATCTGGAGAAAATATATTATCAGCAATCATCCTGACCTGGCAACCGATAAATATACGCACGGCCTCGGTTGGGGCGATATGAATCTGGATGGCCGGCCGGACGTCATCATTACAAAAGGCTGGTGGGAATCACCAAAAGATGTTACAAAATCAGACTGGGTTTTTCACCCGGCTGATTTGGGAAAGGATTGTTCCCAGATGTATGCGCTGGACCTGGATGGTGATGGTGACATCGATGTCGTCAGCGCTTCCGCCCATGACTACGGAATCTGGTGGCACGAACAAATAAAAGATGAAAATGGTCACACGGTATTTACGCATCACGAGATAAGTAAATCATTTTCTGAAACACACGCGCTCGCGTTCGCAGATATTAACGGTGACGGGTATCCGGACCTGGTTACGGGAAAACGTTATTATGCGCATCTGGGTCGTGATCCCGGGGCACATGAGCCATCTGTTTTATATTGGTTTGAATACATACCGGGAAAATCACCGCAATGGCTGCCGCATTTGATTGATGACAATTCGGGTGTTGGATTGCTGGTTTTAGTAAAGGATATGAACCAGGACGGACTGCCGGATATTGTTGTATCAAATAAAAAGGGCGTATTTATTTTTCAAAGAATAAAACGCTGAAATTTGCCTTCATGAAAAAAAGTATTGGCTTACTCATTTTGCAATTTGCATTTCTATACTCATTGTGTCAAAATGCCCAACTTGTTATTTCAAAGTCTGATTCCAGCGACGGGCACCCGGCCTGGATCATGCAGGGTAATATTTATGAAGTGAACGTCCGGCAATACAGCAGGGAAGGAACGCTCAATGCGTTTGCCAAACATCTGGCACGCCTGAAATCCATGGGCGTTCAAACGCTTTGGTTTATGCCGTTGAATCCGATCAGCAAAGTGGATCGTAAAGGAACACTGGGAAGTTATTATGCCGTGGCTGACTACACTGCATTGAATCCGGAATTCGGGACCATGAATGACTGGATTTCGATGGTGAAACAAATTCACAGTATGGGCATGAAAGTTATTATTGACTGGGTTCCGAATCATACGGGGGCAGACAACCGATGGCTCACGGAACACCCGGATTTTTTTGTAAAGGATAGTTCCGGAAAGGCAGCGATAGCCAAAGACTGGGGCGATACCCGCCAGTTGGATTATCAAAATCCGGTAATGGAAGACAGTATGATTGCGGCGATGAAATTCTGGCTTGTCAAATCGAATATCGACGGATTCAGATGTGATGTTGCCTGGAATGTGCCCGGTTCATTCTGGCAAAAATGTATTCCACAGCTAAAGAATATAAAAAATATATTCATGCTGGCAGAAGGTGACAGCAGCTATCTGCCGGTTTCAGGATTTGATGCCGTTTATCCCTGGCATATGTTTCATATGATGGAAAAAATTTCGAAAGGGGACCGGCCGGCCTTTGGACTGGATAGTATTCAAAAGCAAAATATGCAGATATATCCTTCCAATACCATTCAAATGTATTTTACCAGCAACCATGATGAAAACAGCTGGAATAAAGCCGACTATGGTTCTTTCCCTGGAAGATCCCATGCACCTTTTGCTGTTTTCACCCAGACCATGGCCGATGGTGTTCCCCTGATCTATAGTGGTCAGGAAGAACCCGTGCTGAGACCGTTGGCGTTTTTTGAAAAAGATCCGATCGTATTTGGAAAATACGGAAGGGCGCATTTTTATAAAACTCTACTAATCTTACGTAAAAATAATCCGGCACTTGCTGCCAATGCATCTTTCCGAAAAGTAAAAGTAGGCGACGACCGCGCACTTTACGCTTATGTAAGGCAAAAA
>DASXNJ010000022.1:0-2689 GCA_036495145.1 Puia sp. | reverse complement strand
CCATGTGCACAGCGATTTTCTTAGCAATATCAAGACACGTTACCCAACGTTAAGTCCCCATGAGCTCAAACTTTGCGCTTATTTGAGGATGAATTTATCCAGCAAGGAAATCGCCCAACTGGAAAGTATATCCGTTAGAGGCGTTGAAATTGGAAGATACCGGCTGAGGAAAAAACTAAAGATCAATACAGAAACAAACCTATTTGATTTCCTCTTAAATTTTTCCACGCCGGAGAGTAAGCTGAAAACCTGAGGCAAGTCTGGAAATCTGGAAGACTGGAAGTCTGATACAGGAACATCGCGGCATCATCCTCCGCCAACCCCGCCTTCCGGCATGCAGGTGTCAACTGTCGATAAAAAACTTCCAACCCTGCCAGCCGGCAGGCAGGCGCCAGCCATTCACTAAATTATACCAGATTCGATTTGATAAACTTATAACTCTGGGCAATACTGTCGAATGGAGAACCGGGACATTTATCCTGTTCAACGAAGAAAAACTTCATGCCGGCCTGATCCTTATGTTGGAAAATGGTTTTAAAATCAATGATACCTGTGCCCACAGCAGCGAAACTCTGATCTGCTTCCTTCGACATGTCTTTCACATGCCATAGTGGAAAACGACCCGGGTGTTTCTGGAATAATGCCAATGGGTCCTGTCCCGCTTTTTTGATCCAGTACAGATCTACTTCCATCTTTACATTGTTCTTGTCTGTTTTCTCAAGAATAATATCATAGGGAAACATACCGTTTTGCACCTGAAATTCGAAATCATGGTTGTGATAGCAGAATTGAATACCCGATTTTTTACACGTCTCCCCGGCTTTGTTAAAAATATCAGCCAGTTTTTTATAATGATCCAGATCGCCCCTCTCATAACTGGACAAATAGGCACAAACCATATACTTCAGACCGAGAGTTGATGCATCATCTACAGCCTTTTGCCAGTCGTGTAAAATCGTACCCTGTACATCAGCTCCCTTCTCCTGTTCTTCCCCCAGGCGGTAATGCCCACTGTTTGCCACCAGGCCGTTATCAGTCAGCACTTTTTTATAAGTGAGGGCGTCCATACCATAAAATTTTTCCGATCCCGTATAAGTGGCGTTCTCAATTGAATTATACCCGATCTGAGCCACTTTTTTTAGAGTACCGAGTGGATCGGTGCCCATGGCATCGCGAACCGTGTATAACTGAAGTCCGATTACCGGCGCACTGGCAAATGCGGTTAAAGGACCTTTCACAAAAACGGCAGCAGATAAAGCGGAAGCTGACTTGATAAAAACTCTTCTGGATGTCATAAAATGAATTTTAGCTAAAGCAATCGGTTTTCTGTTTATAAATGTAGGCTCTTTAAAACAAATTTAATTTTTTAGGCTACATCTGTGCTACTTCACCCGGGAATTTGGTTCATATGACAGCCGGACGACTACTTCAATCCTACTACATCCAATATAAAATTCCCCAACCCCATCCATCATTTTTGAAAAATTATTACCTTTTACACGATTCGCGTTTGAAAATCTGTAAATCTTAATGAATGAAAGCCTGCCTGATGTTTGTTTTTAGCATGGTATTCGTTTCTGCCATGGGAAATGAGATGAAGACTATTTATCCGGGTAACCCATTTGCAAGTGATCATCCCACATTGCCCATCGGATCACCCGCACCTCCTTTTTCCCTGCCCGGCACGGATGGTAAAACCTATAGTTTATCTACATTCAGTAAAGCGGATGTACTGGTAATTGTTTTTACCTGTAATCATTGCCCGACGGCGCAGGCATATGAGGACAGGATCATCCGGCTTACCAGGGATTATACCCCGAAAAACGTGGCGGTCGTTGCCATCATGCCCAATGACCCGACTTCAATTAATCTTGACGAGCTTGGATATACCGATATGGGAGATTCATTCGAAGAAATGAAACTACGTGCAAAAGAAAAGAATTTCAATTTCCCCTATTTATTTGACGGTGAAACAGAAAAAGTTTCAATCGCTTATGGCCCGATTGCCACGCCACATGTTTTTATTTTTGACAAGAACAGGATTCTGCGGTACAGCGGGCGGATCGACGATATGGAAAAACCAACAAAAACACCCACTGTCATGGATGCTCGGGTGGCGATCGACGAATTACTGGCTGGCAAACCGGTATCGGTTCCGACAACAAAAGTATTTGGATGCAGTATAAAATGGGCCGAAAAAAGCAACTGGATTGATAAAGCAAAAGCAAACTGGGCCAAGGAACCTGTTACAATCGATTCAGTCGACGAGCAGGGAATCAAGGATCTGGTTCAGAATCATTCCGACAAACTTCGGCTGATAAATGTATGGGCAACCTGGTGCGGTCCCTGTGTAACCGAATTTCCGGAATTTATTACGATGAACCGAATGTACCGAAAGAGAGATTTTGAATTCATCAGCATCAGTGCAGATGAAATGGCGAAGGAAAATAAAGCACTTCAATTTCTTCAGAAGCAGCAGGCTTCCGGCAGGAATTATATTTTTTCAGGCGAAAGCAAATATAAATTGATTGAAGCCATCGATCCGAAATGGCAGGGTGCCCTGCCTTATACATTGCTTGTGGAACCCGGAGGAAAAATTGTTTTTGCAAAGGAAGGTATGATCGATCCGGCGGAATTGAAGAAAGCAATTGTTGAGAATAAATATATTGGACGATACTATTAGTAATTG
>DASXNJ010000021.1:0-10131 GCA_036495145.1 Puia sp. | reverse complement strand
CAATACAGAAAATATTACTACGCCATGCGAATAGAAACCGGACCATCTGATTTTTACTTTTAGAAATTCTTTTATAAAAAGCACGGCCACACTGGCAAGGTATCCGAATGAATCAGCTACATAAATCAGAAAACCCACCGTTCCCGGATATTTGAATGTTGCAAAAAGCCTTTCAAAGAAAATGCAATTGAAGGGAATATATGTTGTATAAAGTCCCAGACCAACCAGCGTCAGCCACCAGAAAGGAGAAATCTGATGTTGGATAAACATCAGGCTGGTTATGCCGGTTATCAGAAATCCGGTTATTATAATATAGTGTGTCAATTGAAAAGCCTTCAGATTATTTTTTACCAGTATCATGCTGCCCATGAGCACAAGTAAAATCAGACTTACCGGTGTTTCGGTTTTTGTAAACAGGGAAGGCTGATTTCCATATCCGTTTTCCGCCCACATGTCAGCAATAAAATTATCCCGCAGGTCCCTGAACATCGTGGAAAAAACATACACGCTGATGGCAGCCACAAGACCCGGAAGAAAAATACCCACGAATTTCTTCCTGTCTTCCTTCGACATCGGCAACCGCTGGCTTCTGGACATCAGATCCTCTTCTGTAGGCGGCGGAATTTTCTCCAGAAAATAAACAGAGATGACCAGCGGAATAGCAAAGGCGAGTCCGGTATAAAAAGGTACCCACAGTTCGGCAACGAAAAAATGCAAACGGATGGATTCCGCTATGGATTTCACAAAACCCGATGAAAAAATAAAACTGACGGAGAGCGCCGCACCAATAAAATCGGTGGTTGTTCTTCCTTCCACATAAGAAAAAACAATTCCCCATATCATGCCCAGCGGGAAGCCGTTGATAAACATGAAAAAAATATTCCAGGGTGCGGGTACCAGGGCAAAGAGTAATAATGCCGTCCAGGAAATTGCCGTGAGATATAAAATGATCCTGCCCCTGCCAAGTTTCTTTAACTCCGCGATAAAGCGGATTCCGTAGAACTTACTGCAGGCATAGCCGAGCACCTGGCTGATCACCAGCCAGACCTTATAACTGACGCCCGCAAATGCAATTCCGTCAAAAGTACAAATGGTGAATCCTTTTCGAAACCCGTATACGGTACAATAAGTCAGGAAGCATACCAGTGATGCGAAGAGTGTAGTGAGGAGTTTCCCGGGACCCCTTGATAATGTAATTGAATTTTGCAAGATGTTTATTTCAGACAGTATCTATGATAACAGATGATTGATCATCATATTTCTGTAGCGCGATAAATCGGGCAGGGGCTTGTTTTCTATTTTCGCCTGCTCATCCCATTTTCTCATCAAAATGATTTCCTGAAAAAGCGGATCCTTTTCAAATTCCGCTGCTTCTTCTACCGACATCATGCCGCCCTGGAACACGAGTGTTTTTTTACTTGCCTCGGAAAGCTGTTCATAATAGGCCGGATCTTTTCGCGTGAGATATCTTTTTGCGTTTACATGGGACCCCACGAGCCGGGAAATTTTTAATGAAAACCCTTTTTCCAATAGAAACAGCGCGCCGATGGCTTCATGATGTATGATACCGTATTCATCCATCATATTTCCCGCTGAAGCTTCTTCTGCAATATGTCCGATATCATGCAGGAAGGCCGCCAGGATTACTTCTTCATCAAATCCTTTTTCTTCAGCAAGCTGCGCCGACTGAACCATGTGTTCCAGCTGTGATACTTTTTCTCCTGCGTATTCCGAGCCCGCATATTTTTCATACAGCTCCATGATTTCTTCAGCGGTCTGAGAGGCATTCTCCCTGTTCATGGTAAAAAAATTCCGGCTAAAATAAATTCATATTGATTCCAATGGTCTTCTCCGGACAGAGTTCTTGAATTGATAATATTTGGCCACGCGGGGTGGATTTTCTTAATGATAATTTCATTTTATGAATCGGGGACGCTCGTCGTTTGATTCTACTTTTGCACATCATGAAAAGACCAGGGAAACGGACTGTAAACAGTCTGTTTTCTCCTGGCACCACATCAAAACGAACCCCGGAATGATTCAGCTCGTTGTTTTTGACATAGCGGGAACGACAATCGATGAGAATAATGTCGTATATAAAACGCTGCAGACGGCGATCAATCAAAGAGGATATCATTTCACCCTTGATCAGGTACTGGCTGAAGGCGCCGGAAAGGAGAAATCAGAAGCCATCAGGAGTATTTTGAAATTAAAGGTTGGCCCTGTCAATGAAAAACTGGTTGCGGGGATCTATGAAGATTTTCTTTTATCGTTAAAAAAAGCATACGAAACGCTCAGCGTTCAACCTGAGCCCGGTGCGGAAGAATTGTTTAATATATTGAAACGGCGAAATAAACGGATCGTGCTGAATACCGGATACAATTTGGAAATTGCGGAATCGCTGGTAAAAAAAGTGGGGTGGACGGAAACCGTTGAATTCGACAGAATGATCACGTCGGGCGATGTGAAAAATAACCGGCCGGATCCTGAAATGATCGATCTGGCCATGGACATATTTCGTATACAGGATCCAAGGGAAGTTATAAAAATAGGAGATTCCATCATCGACATCGAGGAGGGTCAGAATGCAGGTTGCCTGCTTTCCATTGGCATAACCACCGGCGCCCATACCTATCATCAGCTACGATCGGCCAATCCGGATTATATCCTGAACAATTTACTTGAGCTGGTTCCCATCCTCGATGCACTTGACTAAGGACGGAAAAACAGGATCGCCGGATCCCGGGCGTTTACCATTTTATCACAGTATCTATACGGAAAGAAAACATAAATTCGTATCCTTCAAATATTCAATATGCTAAACTGGATTGACGTTTTGAATTTCGCCGATAAAGGCAATCCGATACCGGATAAAAGGGTTGAAAAAACGGATGCTGAGTGGAAGGCGATCCTCAGTGCGGATCAGTATCGCATCGCCCGCAAAAAGGGTACCGAAGCCAGGTTCAGTGGAGAACTTTGCAGCCGATATGAGCCGGGCAGGTATAATTGTATTTGTTGCGACACCGAATTATTTGACTCTTCTATAAAGTATGATTCCAAAACCGGGTGGCCGAGTTTCACGCAGCCGATCAAAGAGAACGCGATAAAATATGAAAAAGATGGATCCGCAGGCATGACCCGTATCGAAGTGATGTGTAATGTTTGTGATGCGCACCTGGGTCACGTTTTTCCGGATGGTCCGCCACCCAGCGGCCTGCGCTATTGTATTAATTCCGATTCCCTGAAACATATCAGTGAATGACAAAAATCCGGTTCAACTCTTTTGAGGAAGATTTCGTTTTGTCAGGCCGGCCAATGCGATTGCGCCGATGATCCCAAAGAGCCCCCAGTTATTCTGATTATTGGCATGTCCGCTATATCCGGATGCATGTCTTGCCCCGGTGGGATTCGCGTTATCCGTCGCCTGGGCCACTGAGCATAAAGACGTCAGAATGATGATAAAAATCAGGCCGACCATACGGGACAAGGAATTTTTCATACAGAATATTTTTAAACACTCACGCTTTTGCAAGAGTTATGCCAATGGCAGGGTGGGGAACTTACCGGGTACGCTCCAGGGCATCCAGGATCATTGGGAATATTTTATCCTGAAATAAAATACTTTGCCTGATCGCCGTATTGTCGTTCACACTTTCATTTACGGTAATAACGGCATGCAGGGAGGGTATGATGAAATTAAACTGGCCTCCCCACCCGAGACCATATACGACCTGAAGGCCATTGTAATTTTTATGGTACCAGCATAAGGCATATTCCGATCCGGGAAATCCCCATTCAGTATGATACCGGCGATCGGGATTTAATAACTGCTGAACATAGCCAGATGAAACGATTTGCTTTCCTTCATAACGGCCACTATCCAGAAGAAGCCAACCGAGCCGGTTCATATCGGTGACGGACAACCGAATACTGAACAATCCGCTGCCATCGTGATAACCGTCATTCATTTTTATCCATTCAACTTTTTGTATCTGCATGGGCGAAAAAAGATATTTTTTTGCAAAATCAAGTGTGGACATGCCGCTTACTTTTGTGATGATCCCAGATAACAAATGAGATGCTGCATTACTGTAATGAAAGATGTCACCCGGATTCGTCAGCAACGGTTGCCGGAGGGTATAGGCTGAAGGATCGGGTAAAGACAAATACAGGTCAAGACGGGTAAGATCTTCGTGATACAGGCCAGAGGCCTGGTTCATGATCTGACGTATTGTTATCGTTTGTTTTCTCAGATCCGTATCCTCTTTTAGCATTGGAAAGAACCTGATTATTTTTTCATCGGGTGAGGAAATAAATCCTTTGTCGATGGCAATGCCGATAAGAATGGACATGACGGACTTTGTCAGCGACTGGTCGTTGAAAAGATCCTCCGGTGATTTCTGATTAAAATAATGTTCATAAACCAGCCGGTGATTTTTAGAAACTGCCAAAGCATATAAACCGGAGTCCTGTTTAACAACAGGTGAATCTTCTATATGAAACTGCGCATTTGAAACCAACGGTAATACGAACGATGCGCAAATAAGGAAGGGCCATATATGCGGTTTCATAGAAATTCAATATTTATAAAATGAAAATAAAAAACCCCTCAAAATTGATCTGGGGGGTTTAATAATATTAAAACTTTATGCCAGGCCGCTTAAAGCCTGATCAGTTAAACAGTTTTTACTTCCTGTTTTTTCTTTTTTGACTTTTTCTCTTCACTTTTTGCATCTGATGCTTTAACGGGATTAATGACCAGTGACTTTGTCAGAATCTTTCCGGCCTTGTGAATGATTCTCTTATATTTTTTTTCATTTAGTTTTTTTGGGAACTCAATCAGCGATTCAGAAAGCTTTCCTTCAATTTTTAATAAAAGCGATTTTTTTTGTGATTTAAATGAGTTTTCCTTCGTCTTTTTTGCCATAATAAATGATTTGGTAATAATTAGGTAACATGAATTTAATTTAATTGGAATTCATTCAATGTTAATTATTAGATATCCTGGTCACAAATGATTTCCGGCAGATCAGGAGTATATGGTATCCAATCCGGGAGGGCTGTCTATAAATGATTGATTTAGTTTTAGTTATGGATTTAAATATAACCGACTCCTCCATTTGTACGTCTTTTATTCTGTATTTTCTTTTAGCCAGTTATCCATGATATCAGGCGCAACCGGCGAAAAACTTTCTTCCAGTTCATTATATTCAGCCGGATTGCATTGAACGCAGGATTGAAAAAGTTGGTTCAGCAGATTAAATGTGCTGACCAGGACTTTCAAATGCCGCAATCCATTTCTTTGCGCTGTCTTTTTTTATATGGAATACAAGGGGAATCTGGTTTCCCTGAACGTTGAGAGTACCTTTCCAGGTACCGGTAATATTTTGTGCACCAGACTCCAAAAACAAGAAGATGATGGAACAAATGCCAAATACCTTTCTTAACAATGTATTCATATTTATTAATTCAGGTTTATTGACTGTTAGTAATAAAAACAGGGAAGAAAATTACAAGAGAGTAAAATAAATTAGGCGGGACCTTATTTTTCATTTGATAAAACATTGAAATGCAACTAATTATCCGATTTCATTTTGTATAATGTATAACAGTCTTCAGTATTTAACATTCTGGCAATCATTTTGTAATATAGAGTTATAATCCAATCCTGTAAAACTATGAAATCCAAAATCCTTAAAATAACAGGGGTAATCCTGCTTGTTGTTGCAGCCCTGATATGGGCCACACCGATTCTCTTCAAAGGCAAAATCGACCGCCTTGTTAAGTCCCAGTTCAATAAAAATTTCAGGGCCCGTGTAAGTTTCTCCAGTGCCAGTATTTCATTGTTCCGTCATTTCCCTGATATTTCGATCGGACTTGATCATCTGATGGTTACCTGTGTAGGGGAGTTTCAGGATGATACGCTGATGATCGCAAATCAGCTGGATATAAGTTGTGATATGAAAAGCCTTTTCTCGGGTGACAGCATTCGGGTTCATTCCGTCATATTTAATGAGCCGCGTTTTCATCTGGCCATTAACAAAGAAGGACATGGCAACTGGAACATTATTAAATCGGTTGCCGATCCGCTCGATCATATTGATTCTTCTTCCCGGTCCTTTAACATGGATATACAGCGTTATGCCATTCACAAAGGATTTGTGGATTATGAGGACCAACAAAGTAATGTACATATTGTCATCAATCATCTGGAACACGAGGGCCGCGGTAATTTTTCTTCTGAATCATTCACGCTGAAAACCAGTACAACATCCGATGCGATTGATTTTGATTTCAGCGGCAAGATCCCGTACAGTGTTTCGGTTAAAACGAAAATCGATATGGATTTTCGTGTTGACAAAAAAACCCATACTTATTCATTTAACAGCGACCAGATATTTTTTAATGATCTGGTATTACATAGCGAAGGATTTTTTGAGTGGATCAACGACAGCAGTTATAATATGAATATCCGGTATAAAGCGCCTTCGACCAAATTCAAGAATCTGCTTTCCATGCTTCCCTCCATTTATCAGAAAGATTTCGCCGGATTGGAATCGGGTGGACAGGTAAATCTGAACGGTTTTATAAAAGGTCGATATGATGAAAATCACTCCCCTGCTTTTCATACCAACTTATTCGTACAAAACGGATATTTTAAATATGCCGATTTACCGGTTCAGGTAGAAAATATCAGGTTCGGACTCCAGCTGGATAATCCGGATGGCATATCTGATCACCTGACGATAAACATTCCGGAAGCGCATGCTGAAATCAATCATGATTCAGTTGATATGCATTTGCTGCTGAAGAATCTCCACGAGAAACCCTACATGGATTTCGCTTTTGCAGGAAAACTGGACTTCTCAAATATTTCCAAATCGCTGAAACTTGAATCCGGTACAAGACTGAGCGGTAAGCTGAATGCCAACATACGTGCAAAGGGTGACATACCAGCCATGGGTAATTATAAAAAAGATCTTTTTGAATCAGGTGGCGATTTAAGGATGGAGAATTTTTCCTATTCGTCAAAAGGATTTCCTGCCGGCTTCATAATGGATCATTTGCTGATGGAGTTTAATCCGGGAAATGTATCTGTTAAAGATATGAAGGCTACCTATCTGTCAACCCACCTGAGTATCAGCGGCAGCCTCAATAATCTTTTTGATTTTGCATTCAGGAACCAGCCACTGAATGCGGTGGTCGATGTAAAGGCGGATGAATTCAATTTGAGAGAATGGATAAACAACAGTAAGAATCCGGGTGTTCCCGCAGGATCCAATACGATATGGGTGGTTCCAGATAATATTGATTTTACCATTCATACGGAAGCCGGGCAGTTTCATTTTGACAACCTGGATCTCCAAAATCTTTCCGCCAGTATGAAGATATCCGATCAAACGGTGCATTTGCTCCAGGTAAAAGCGAATGGGCTAGACGGCGACATCTGTCTGGATGGAACCTATTCCACATTGGAAAACAAGGAAAATCCCGACTTCGCTTTGAACTATGATGTGAGGGCGCTGGATGTACAGAAAACTTTTTTTGCATTTAATACGATCCGGAGAATTATGCCTGTGGCCAAATTCATTTCCGGTAATGTCAATGCACATATGAGTCTGAATGGACGTCTGAATGATGATATGACTACCGATCTCCGAACCCTGTATGGTGAAGGACAGATCGATCTGCTGACCGGAACGATGAAGGAATTCGGACCCATGGATAAATTATCGCAATCCCTCGACATCACTGAATTGAAAGATATTCCCATGAAGGATGTAAAAGCGGATTTTTCATTCAGGGCCGGCAAAGTGGCGGTGTCGCCGTTTTTTGTACAGGCAGGAAATATCGAAATGGAAATCGGAGGCAGTCATGGATTCGATCAGTCGGTCGACTATGGCATTAGCCTGAAAGTACCGCGCAGCCAGTTGGGCAACAAGGGAAGTAAGTTTGTGAAGCATGTCGTTGAGGAGGCTGCCGTAAAGGGCATTCCTGTTAAATTAAAGGATGCTGTCAGTATGAATGTTCAGATCTGCGGAGCGATCAATAGTCCGGACGTAAAAGAAGATATGGATGCGATGGTTGATCATGCCGCCACCGATCTTAAAAAAGAAATCGACGATTTTGTAAATGCAAAACTCGACAGCGCCCGGCAGATTCTTCATAAACCACCGGTTCCGGAGAAAAAACCTTTATATGTACAGGCGAGTTATAAATCAAAAGCGACAGCGAAGAAAAAGAAATCTTCGAAGTCCGCCCATAAATCTGTGAAGCATACAAAGACAAAAAAGATACACAAGAAGGCGGTGAGGCATTATTCTGCATAAGAGTGTGGAAGACTGGAAAACTGGAAGTGTTGAGGAACATGTATCTTTAGAACAGATACACCAACATGATAAAAACATTTTTCCTGGGTTTCGTACTCTTCAGTCTGTCTGTGCGGGCACAAACGGATTCTTTATTTGCGAATGCGGCGATCTTAAAGATGAAACACTCAAAAGAGTACACGATAAAAGTGGCACAGCTCATGCCTGTGAGTAAATACGGGTATAAGGCTTCGCCTGAAGAAATGAGTTTTGAGCAGCAGCTTCTGCATGTCGTTAAGGGTATGCAATCTCTTTGTAAGGATTATCTGGGTGGTGGTCCAAATACGATTCAGGTGCCCGATTCGAATCTAGACAAGGACGAGACCATAAAAGTATTAAACACGGTATACGATTATGCGATCAACAGCCTGGAGAATTTTAAACCGAATCAGTTGTCTGACACGGTTTCTTTTTTTATCAAACCGATGAACAAACTGCGAATCATCAACCTGATGAATGATCATCAAACACATCACCGGGCGCAATTAGTGGTCTATCTCCGGATGAATGGCATCAAACCACCGGACTATGTCGGCTGGTGATATAAATTATTTTGAATAAAGAGGACTTCTCTTCAGGAGATATTCGATTGCGTTTTTGTAGGCATTCTGCCCGCTAAGTATTGATTTTTTGTCCTGATTATAAACAGAACTTCCCTTATCATTGTAAATAGACATCAATACAGTTGTCTCATATTCCTGTTCCGCCGTGCCGTGCGTGGAAGTCTGCTTGCTGCCGTCATCTGACTTGTCCGTTGTTTTGGACTGATGACTGCTTACACTGCTTTTATTCATGGTAACAACGCCCGCTACTACATATTCCACACCCAATATGTTACAAAGATCATCCATCGTGTAGCCCTTCATATTGTCCTTATGAACCCCGGCTTTATAAAGCAGTGCGTTCGTAGTTCGCGGGTCCAGGATTTGGCGTGAACCGGCATTTTTGGTCAGATAGGAATAACAGGCAGACTGGGCTTTCTCACTGAGGGCATCGGCTGCGCTTTGTCCGTCTGTCACATAGGAGAAAGGAAGAATGGCGACGCGGTTCTGATGATCCACGACTGACTTTACAGCGGATGCAGTGTTCACCGGAGACGAGGCATCCGTTTTTGCTTCTGAGGGAACCGGTTTACTAAATGTTTCAGATCTCCCGCTCGCATACGTAATTTTCCGGATATCTGTTTTTTTGAAAGTATAGATCAGGGTTTCGCCCGGATAGGAAAATTTAATCTCGGTATCACTGATTTCAATCACCTTACCCGAAAGTTCGTCACCATTTAATTTGGTGATCACATCATTCTTACCGGATGACTGGGCCTGAAGTGTGAAAGAAATTATGAGGAATAAAAAAACATTCAACATTCTTTTCATAGATGATTGTTTTGGAAAATAAGGGATGAAATAAAGTTAATGCTTTCCCATACATAAAAAAGCCCGGGCCAAAATGAGTTTAAACATGATCCTGGCGATCAATGATGAATCGAACAGGGAATGTCGGAGGGAAACGATTAATTCCCTGCGAGCTGTTTAAATTTAATTCATTTGGATTCCGGTTCAATGTAAAATTTGGGTTATCTTAAGATGAAAAATAAAAAATATGTTACTCATAGATAGTGAACTGATAAAACGGGTTGAAAACGGAGACCTCATTGTGAGGGGTTCAGCCGATGAAATAAAAAAGTCGAAATATGAAGACGGCTGGTTCGTTCTCGGGAACCTTAGGGAAACTGAGGAATTGGAATTGGAACGATCAGGTTTAC
>DASXNJ010000020.1:0-2824 GCA_036495145.1 Puia sp. | reverse complement strand
TTGCGCACCAGTTACATTTAAACGGACAGCCACGGGTTGTACCCATATTCATTGAAAAATATCCTGCATGGGCCAGCCACATATCCCGGTAAGGATCCATACTAATCATGTCCCATGCGGGAAATGGAAGTGCGTCCAGGTCTTTTATAACATTCCGGCGTTTTGTTTTTAATGTAGCTTCATTTTGCCTGAAAGCAAGACCCTCAATAGAAAAATAATCTGTTTTCCCGGATTTCAATGCATTGGATAATTCGAGAAGTGTCAATTCGGCTTCACCGAGCATTATAAAATCTGCTCCCTTATCAAGATACATTTCAAAACGGTCGGTAGAATCTGAACTCGATATGATGACGGTGCAACCCCTTTTTTTTGCCGCCTGAATCATGACAAAGGCAGCTTCACGCATATTCTCCAGGCACATTTTGGTCAGATAGTTGAATCCGTCGTCATATATAACGAAAATATCAGGTTTTATCTCTTCAATCGCGGGAATGACCTCACCGGGATCTCTTGAAAACATCGTATCAAAGAAAGAAACTTCATAACCATGTTTTTTCAAAAAAGAAGTTGCATATAAAGTCCCCAATGGTGCATAGGGCCGCCCGGTGGCCCATTGTTTCGGATCGAAACGAAGAAAATAGGAATGTGTGATCAGTACCTTTCCCCGCATGGCTTTTAAATTTTTACGGCAGGCCTTAAATTCAGAGAACAGACGCATTTCAGACAGGTCTCATTGTTATCCATGTCCAGTTTTTTTCTGAATTCAACCGCTGATTCACTGTTGATAATCGAATCCAGAGACCCATTCTTTATATTGCCGTACGCTTTATGAAAGAAGCAGGGCCTGACAGTTCCATCTGCCTCTATCACTGTAGATACCCAGGGCGCATTGCATTTTTTATACGGAAAAGGATTGAGTCGATAGTAGGCGGCGTAGTAATAGTAAATCTTTTGAAATTTCTGTGGTGACTCTAGAATATAATGATTTTTAAATTCTTCCTCAAAATCCTCCAGCATTCCACCGATGATTATTTTCATTTCTTCCAGTTCAGGTTCGGTTAGAATGATTTCCTGCTGCCGGTCATCTGTCCAAACTGACTCTCTGTTGAAAGCAGTACTGCTGACATCAGCAGGTAAAAAACTGATGGAATCAAGTGCTATATCTTTCGCCGCACGAATGATTCCTGTCCAATGACGAAAATTGAGGCGATGTATTACAGATCTCCCGGAAATTCGAAAATAAGGATCAACGGCCCTCACGGATTCAATTCCTTCTTTTAATTTCCTAAACGCGCCTGGTATATTCCGGATCTTATCGTGCACAATTTCATCCCCATCCAGTGATACAATGATATCATCCACCCATTTTACCAATTGTTCGCAATTCTTTTGAATAGTCAGACCGGTAGAAAGAAGGGTGATTTTTATCTTCTGCTCTTTCAATATTTCACAGAACCTGAAGAAATGAGGATTTAATAAAGCTTCACCGCCCGACATGACCACCTGACGGGTCTGATATTTCCTGAAAGTTTGTAGTAAGCCACTGATGTCCGTTTCATTCAGCTGCCTGAGATTGTGATTACCCTTCCAGATATCACACATTACGCAACGACAGTTGCAGGAACTATGTGGCATCAGGATAACGATCGGCAGGCTGGTGATTTTATCCGTTTGCAGTGTAAGAAACCTGTTATATGTCTGATATAGTGATTGGATGGCCATGTTAAAATCCCTGAATTTCCGGTTGGCGGTACTTCCACAAACGATGTAATAATTTTATTTCAAAGGGATATTTGTGTACGTTGATATGATATCGGACTCCCGCCAGCAGATGCATCGTTTTCCTTTTAAACCGGCTTAAGCGAATGTCTGTCACGGTAGGATAATATCCATTCAATACCGTTTCAAAGTTTTTGATTTTATCTATCATGGCAGGTGTGAGCCATGGCGTCAATGGATTTTTCCGAAGATCAAAATTTTCCCAGGCCGGACTGATCCAGTCCTCCAGTTTGTCAGGAAATTTAAATCCTTTCGAAAGGGCTTCATTATAAAGATCAGAGCCTTCTGTTGCCACCGGACTATAGGTATAGAGAATTATTTCGGTGTTTGGGTTGATGCGTTTTATCTTTTTGATGAAATTGATTTCAAAATCTATCTGTGCTTCTACTTCTGCAGGCGTTGGCGCCGGCATTCCCAGAACGAAGGAATATTCCGGGATGATGTCAAATTTTTTCATTCGTGCCGCAAACTCCTCGATCTGATCGCCATTTTGTGTACCGCCCTTGTCCATCTGTTTCAGTATGGCGTTATTACCGCTTTCTGCACCAAAAAAAATGATCCGGCATCCCGATTCACGGATGAGTGCAAGGGATTCGTCCTTGAATTTGTGCATCGTATCAATGCGTGCCATGCCCCACCAGCTCATTTTTTCAGGAAGAATGAGTTTGGCAAATTCTACCGTACGTTTCTCCGAGACGAAAAAATTATTATCATGAAATTCAACTGCGTCGGCACCCCATTTATCTTTTATATATTTTATATCCCGATAAACTTTCCGGGCAGATTTTGCCTTCCAGCGGGCTTCATATGTTGGAACAACAGCACAAAACGAACAGGTAAAAGGACAGCCGATACTCGAATGATAAGCAAGTGTTTTATTGCCGAGATAGGTTTTTCCAAGGTATTTATCCATCGGATAAAACTCAGTGAGCTTATCGTATGGCAAATCCGGTAGCTCGTCCTGTTCAATCAGATCCTGCTTTCTGGTCTTTATTATCTGGTCGCCGGATTTATAGATCAGGTTTTTTATGAGCTCATACGGCTC
>DASXNJ010000019.1:0-6302 GCA_036495145.1 Puia sp. | reverse complement strand
AATTTCCTAAAACAGGTAAAAAACCTGAAATTACCCGCAAATTTTTATAAATTAGTGGAAAGAATCTATGAGAAATCCGCTTACTCTATTGATCATTTTATTAATTATGATTACAATTGTAAGCGCAAGTTGTAGTTCGAGCAATCGAATCGGAGGCAGTAGCAAAAAATGCGGTTGCGGACTCAACAAGGGTATGGTCGGATACTAAAATCTAATTGCAATGAAAACACCGGATAGAGATTTACTTGTCCTTATGAAAGATGAATTCGCTACTGAACAGTTCATGGCCTGTGAACTCGAAAAATTAAACGAACTTCTTTTTCAATACGAAACACTTGAAACCTTCTGCGTTGCCCACGAAGTGTTTGATCTTAACAGTTATAAAATTTTAAGAGGAACGCGTTATATACAGCGTATTGTAAGGCAACAGGAACTGAAACCATTTCAGTTTCTCTGTAACAAAAATTAATTCTTTTATCAGCTGTTCAGCATCAGTGGCATCACCAGCATCAGCAGATCTTCTGCCTTCTCCTGATCTACCGGTTTTATAATTCCCGCTTTCGTCGGAGTTGATAATTCAATACGGATTTCATCAGAACCCGTTGCGTTCAGCATTTCAATCAGAAATCGTGCATTAAATGCGATAGACATATCTTCTCCGGTGTACTGACATTTCATTCTTTCATTTCCTTCAAATGAAAAATCAATATCCTGGGCAGCCAGTTGTAATTCACTTCCATGTATACTCAGTACAATCTGGTTGGTACTTTTATTGCTGAAAACGCTTACCCGGCGAAGGGCACTTTGAAAATCGCTGCGGTTCACCGTTAGTTTATAGGGGTTGTCGGCCGGTATCACTACTTTATAGTCAGGGAATCTTGCATCGATCAAACGGCAGCTCATCTGCAGGCCACCGAAATTTGCAAAAAGATGATTACTGTTATAAGTGAGCTTTACATTTTCGTCAGTGGAAGGCAAAGCAGATTTTAATAAGTTGAGTGGCTTTTTTGGGACTATCAGTGATTCCGTTTGGGAACAGGCAACATCTGATCTCTTATAACGGATCAGTCTATGCGCATCTGTAGCTACAAATTGCACGGATCCGGGACTCATTTCCACCAAAACACCGGTCATAGCCGGCCGTAAATCGTCGTTGCTGACAGCAAAGAGTGATTTATTGATTGCAGTCGCCAAAACGCTTGCCGGTATTTCAAATGAAGTTGTTTGATCGGCTGAAGGATCTTTTGGAAAATTATCAGGATTCTCGCCCATGACCTTATATTTCCCGTTATCACTGGTAATTTCAACTGAAAACTGTTTATCGATCGTAAAGGCCAGGGGCTGATCGGCAATGTTTTTCAACGACTCCAGCAGAATTTTAGCCGGAATACAAACTTTGCCTGTATCTTTTGCCTCTATGTCCAGGTGAACCTTCATCACCGTTTCAAGGTCGGTCGCAACAATGGTGAGTTTGTTTTTTTCAACTTCAAATAAAAAATCCTCCAGTATGGGCAGAACGGTATTGGCGCTGATCACACCACTAATTTGTTGCAACTGTTTAAGCAAAGCCGATGACGAAACAATAAACTTCATGAATACTGACTTTGGAACGAAACTACTGATTTTTTTGGTAGAGCCGCAGGCGATTATCACAGGGTGAATATCCTTATAATAACTTGTGTATTTTTCTATATTTGGAACATGCCAACCTCCGATTCTTTATATCCCCGTGGCAGGATATCACCTGAAAAAGCGCTCCAGAAATTAAAACATTTTTGCGGATACCAGGAGCGTAGCCATGGGGAAGTGAAGCAAAAACTGTATTCTCTGGGTCTATCCGGAAAAGAAGCAGAAGAACTGATCTCCCGACTGATTGAGGAAGAGTACCTGAACGAAGAAAGGTTTGCCATCGCATATGCTTCCGGCAAATCCAGGAACAATGGTTGGGGAAGAATAAAAATCAAACATGCGCTCGAACAGAAAAGAGTAAGCAATTATTGTATTCTGAAAGCCCTCCGATCGCTGGAAGAGTCTGAATATATGGCAGGGTTTAAACGGATTGCCGATAAAAAATGGTTCGCGCTCCAAACTGAAAAGAATATTTTTGCAAAGAAAAATAAATGGCTGCAATTCCTTTTGCAAAGAGGCTTTGAGCAGTCCATCATCAAAAAGTGGTCAGATCCGGAACAAGAGTAAAACGGATCGGATCCCGAATAAACCATTTATATGGCCAATCTCCGGATTTCCCTGGTACAAACCGAACTTTTTTGGGAAGATAAAAAAGCCAATCTGGATATGCTGGAGAGAAAAATCGGGCAAATTCCGGACAGACCCGAATTGATTATTCTTCCTGAAATGTTCAGCACCGGATTCAGTATGAATAAAGAATCCCTGGCTGAAACCATGGACGACTTTACGGTGAACTGGTTGCGCAAAACAGCCATAAAAAAAGGAGCTGTCATTACAGGCAGTATGATGGCTAAGGATACTGCAGCGGGGGAAACAAGATTTTATAATCGGCTCATCTGGATGCTGCCAAATGGTGAGTTTGCTTTTTACGACAAACGTCATTTATTTGCCTATGGAACAGAAGACCAGCATTTCAGCGCGGGAAATAAACGCCTGATCACTTCTGTCAACGGTTGGAAAATCAACCTTCAGATATGTTATGATCTCCGGTTTCCCGTGTGGTTAAGACAATCCCACAAAGAAAAATCGGCCCTGGGCCCCGAATATGACCTTATGATTGTTCCGGCAAACTGGCCAGTCACAAGGAGTCTGGCCTGGAGAACTCTTTTACAGGCCCGGGCGATCGAAAATCAATGTTATGTAATCGGCGTGAACCGGACTGGCCGGGATGGCAAAGGACTGGAATATGGAGGCGAGTCCATGGTTATAGAGCCTTCCGGGGAACCTGTCAAAATTCTGGGCGCGGCTGAAGAAACATTTTCGTATACCCTTAACCGTGAAAAACTCGAAGACCTGAGGATTAAATTACCTTTCTGGCGCGATGCGGATACTTATTTCATTCAACCCTAAATTATGAGACAGGCATTTCTGGCGGACGAGATAATGACAGGAAACGAAACGCTAAAAGGACTGGTTTTGTTTGTAGAGAATAATATTGTTTCGGGTATTCTATCCCCGGGATCACTGCCATCTGACGTAACCGTCGAAAAATTACCCGACTGTCTTATAACGCCTGCTTTTATAGATTTGCAACTATACGGAGGAAACGGAAAATTGTTTTCTCATTCGCTGGATATCGAATCCCTGGATGCCACCCGCGATTATTGCCAATCCGGAGGTTGCTCCCGTTTTATGATTACCATGGCCACCAATTCCATGGAGAATTTCCTGAAAGGAATAGATACGGCAGGCGCATATCTGTCCTCCGGAAAAAAAGGTTTATTGGGCCTTCACCTGGAAGGTCCATGGATCAATCCTGTAAAAAGAGGAGCGCACATTGAAGCATTTATAAAAAAGCCTCTGAGGGAGGACGTTGAATTGCTGCTTGAAAGGGGAAAGGGCATCGTCAAAATGATCACACTGGCGCCTGAGCAGTGTGATGATGAGATCGTCAGTCTGATCATGGATCATGGCATCATTGTATCGGCAGGTCACAGCAACGCTTCCTATCAACAGGCCAGCCATACATTCAATTTAGGTGTACCCGCGGCTACCCACCTGTTCAATGCCATGTCTCCATTGCAGGGCAGGGAACCGGGTATGGTCGGCGCCATTTATGATGACTCAAATGTAATGTCAAGCATTATTTGTGATGGTGTTCATGTTAACTATGCTTCCGTACGAATCAGTAAAAAAATAATGGGAGAGCGTCTGTTCTTTATCACGGACGCCGTGACCGCCATTTCTGAAGGTTATTATAAACATGTCTATCAGGGCGACCGGTATACGTTGCCAGATGGAACACTTTCGGGATCCTGTATGACGATGATGTCCACTTTAAAAAATTCAGTTGAAAAAGCAGGAATTCCCCTGGAAGAATCTGTAAAAATGTGTTCAGCCTATCCTGCAGGCTTATTAAAAGATCCTTTTCTCGGAAAAATACAAAAGGGACAATCAGCCGATTTCAATATCATCAACAAAAAAACGTTGAAGCTGGTGCGATCAGTGTTTCATTGAAAGCAGTTTTTGAATCATATAGTTTTCTGTGCCCGCCGTCCATCCTGACTGCTCGTAAACAATTTCATTCTTATAGATGATTATACTTTGAGGGAGATTGTTTGAGTGCAGGGATTTGCGCAGGTCCCCATAAAGATCAGCATAAGCTTCAAAGGTCCATCCGTTCTGATTATAAACCGGCCTGAGCCTGTTTGCCAGCTTACCTTCGTCAACTGAAACAGCCATAAACCGAAAGGGTAACAAGCTTTGCCAGTGTTCCAGATTTGCATTGATAGAATTTAATTCCGTAATGCTTTCATCGGATGAAACCGACCAGAAACATATTAAAAAAAGTGAGTCCTTTTTTGCAAATACGGAAAACGGTGCAATTTTCCCCTGAAGCGATTTCATTTTCGCCTGTTGAAGTGAATCCTGCGCTGAAACATTTAGCGAAAATAAAACCATGGTGATCAGCAAAATATTTTTCATGTCATGTTATTTGTTTTCCGGATCATGACTGGTCAGCGCATCCTGCTGAGAAATAAGTTCTTTCACTTTTATTGCCTTGAAATCAATCCCGTCACGAATTGCCTCAGATGTTGGAAGTGCCCAAATATCCGGCAGGATTCCTCTTCCGTTTTTGATGCGGTCCCGGCTGACTACCATGCGAAAACGCGGCAGACGGAAACGCAGGCCCGTATTAGGAAGTGTGACATCGGGAATTATCCATGCCGTATTTCCGTAATAACCGCCGCCTGTCTCTTCTCCGACGAGGGTCACGTTTTTTTGACCTTTCAGATCCCCTGCAAATAATGTAGTGGCAGAAAAAGAGTTTCCACCAATCAGGATAAAAACCTGGCCGTTATAATGAAATTTTTCTTTTGGGGAATAATAATGTTTTTCGAAATACCGGAAATGTAATTTGCCATCCTTTCCTTTTTTAGTAACGGCGGAAATCAGAAGTCCGTACCAAAAGCCATTTTGAATATATTTTCTGTATTCGGAAGGAGGTTTAATCGTATACAGAGAATCGGCGAGTTTAAATTTATGATCGGCGATATATCTTGTGAGTAAAGTAGATAATCCTGCATCTCCTCCGCCATTCGATCTGACATCAATAATCAGATTCTTAATATGATTTTCCTGAAGCATCTTAAAGGAATTCTTAAAAAATTTTCTAAGATGATTCGAACGGTCAAAAGTAGTAACAGTCATGAAGCCGGTTTTCATAACTGTATCCAGTTGAAGGTTTATGGAAGAAAGATAGAAACTGGGTTTTCCCTTTTTCTTTCCTGTCCCCTTTGCCGGTAGCCCGTGACTCAGGATCTTTTTATTCATGGTATCAGCCTTGAAATCATATGGTTTCACGTAAGTCTGGTTCTCCAAACCCTGACTGTCGATATAATGTATATCAAACGAATCGGTCAGTCCAATCACATTTTTATAAAGATTGGCAAATGCGAACCCGGTACTGAGGCTTTGGTATTTCCCATTCATGCTATAGCCATCCGTGGTTATATAATTGAAAAGGGTATCCGTTAATTCCTTTGTCGTATAACCGTTGATTGATTTCACAATGGTACCCCTTTGCAATAAAGGATCCTTTCTCCGGAGGTTGGCAGAAATTACCATTGTATCAGACCAGAACTTCAATGCGAACGGAAATGCCAGGGATGACGCCGTATCAATATAACGGTTGAATGCTTTTGAACCCTTTACACTCGTATGTCCACAGTCCAGTTTTGAAATAACATAGGCCAGTACATCACGGAATTGAATTTCACTCATCGAGTCTTGAAGCGACTGAAATCCCTGGTCAAAATAATAATCCATACTGTCTTTTGTCGTGTACCAGTAAATACTTGGATGGGAGCTTTCGAGGATGTGACGGAACAATGCATAGTCCGACTGCAGTTCCGCAGGTGGGTATTTGAATTGGGGATTATATGTTTTGCGTGAAGAAGAACAGGAAACTATCAGGACCATACAAATGCATGCTCCTACATAAGTTTTCAGTTTCCGGATCTTTCTCAACCTGTCGAAAATTGTCATTTGGTAAATGCATTCCAGCCCTGGGCTGTAATATCAAATTTGTTTCCACCCTTCGTAAGGATTTTCCTGCCTTCTTCGGGATCTGTCATATAACCGATTATGCTGATATTTTCATTTAAAACCAG
>DASXNJ010000018.1:0-15204 GCA_036495145.1 Puia sp. | reverse complement strand
TCGCTGACAAACTGCAGCATCAATACGGCCCTTGGCCGGATGCGCTATGGTTTGATCAACCTGCGTAAAATGATGGTGGAAAAAAGAATTGCCCTCTAAGAAATTTTTACACCGTTCAAAGAAAAGGCTGTTTTAACCGACAGCCTTTCTTTTTATTCGATCCTGCTTCATTCTATTATACTAAAGAGGAAACGAAGGGTTGACAGGGGGTTGACAGGGTGTCTGCCCGGAAAATTACCCTGACAGGTCCCGTTAAACTGACTGTTGTTAGATTAAAAGACATGGTCTTGAAATGAGCAGGAGGAAAAGTGAACATCTGCGGGCAGGATAAACGAAATTATCGCCTGAAGGCAGCCAGACCGCAATCCATCCAGGCTGCAAATTCAGATGCCTGGGGCGTATAACCCTTTGTAAATGTGAGAATTTTCTCATCAGGACTGATCAGGGCATACTGGGGCTGGGAGACAGCATTAAAATTCTCAGACTGGAAAGTGGCCCATTTATCTCCCACTGTAATAATATTTTTTCGGGCGCCGTCTTTTGTAGGGTAAACTGTCTGTGCGGCGGCAGGCAGTAATCTGCGTTCATCCACATATAAGGAAACCACCACAAAAGAATCAAGCATTCTTTTCCTGACTTCAGGATCCGTCCATACATTTTCCTCCATACGTCTGCAATTCACACAGGCCCAGCCGGTAAAATCGATCAGAACAGGCTTATGCAATTTCCTGGCAAGCGCCAGGGCTTCCTCATAATCCCTGAGAGGTTCTATTCCATGCGCACAGTTCACGGGATCTTTATAAACTGAATAACAAAGAGGCGGTGGGAAACCGCTGATCAGGGTCAGATTCGCCGATTGCGTATTTGTTAATCCCGGGATCAGGTATATGGTGGCTATTCCAAAAAATACAAGAAATCCGATCCTTGTCGCACTGAATTTTTTTACAGGACTATCGTGTGGAAACCGGATTTTTCCCATCAGATACAGGGTGATCAGAACACCTATTATTACCCAGAATCCGATAAAAATTTCCCGTTTAACCACGCCCCATTGCTCTACCAGATCCGCGTTTGAGAGAAATTTAACGGCCATGGCCAGCTCCAAAAAGCCTAAAACAACTTTGACGGTTCCAAGCCAGCCTCCGGATTTGGGCAGCGATCCGAGCCATCCGGGGAATAAAGCAAATAGCGCAAACGGCAAAGCGAGCCCCAGTCCAAACCCACCCATGCCAAAACTGAGTTGAATGGCTCCTCCATGATTTGACAATGCCCCCGCCAGCAGTGAGCCCAGAATCGGCCCTGTACAGGAGAATGAAACAATAGCCAGTGTCAACGCCATGAAAAATATGCCCGCGATACTGCTTCCTCCCGATTTATTTCCGACAGAATTTGCCACACTGCCAGGAAGCGTAATTTCAAAATATCCAAAAAACGAAATGGCAAAAACAACAAAAATCACGAAGAAGAGCAGATTCAGCCAAACGTTCGTTGAAATATTATTTAGAATTTCAGGATCGGTATGATCCAGCAGATGAAAAGGCAGACTGAGCAAAACATATATCAGGAATATAAAAAACCCGTATAAAAAAGCGTGTGCCTTTCCTCCTTTACTTTTGGTAAAAAATGAAACCGTCAGTGGAATAAGCGGAAATACGCAGGGGGTCAGCAGGGCGATAAATCCACCCAGTAATCCCAATAAAAAAATACTGGCCAATCCTTTCCCCGCTGTTCCCGTATCACCACATGGGCTGACCGGATGTTTCAAATCAATACTGTTTATACGTATCCTGGAGGTTTTGTTTACCCCTCCTTCCAATACAATATTGAAAGAATAACTACCGGAATAAAACGAATCTGCCTTCCCGTAGAAATAATTAATCGTTCCAAATACACGACCGGGCACAACGCCTTTTATCAGAATGGGCACTGAAAGTTTTACATTCCCCGAATACAAATTGAACGAAGCGTTATCAAAGAGAGAAATAGACCGCTTCTCTGATTTTCCATCTGCAATAAAAGCTGATTTGATGGAAAAAGAACTGTCGGCGAAATACAGTTCCATTGAAGGAGTACCGCTCAGATCCTGATTTGGTGCATATAAATCCCAGCCGGATTTCACACTTGCATTAAAAATTAATTGATATTCTCCTGTGGAAGATTTTGATGAACCGGCATCCCATGAGATCGCCGTGCTATCCTGGCCATTACCTTTAAATAATAAGAAAGAAAAAAGGATAAATAAGAAGCCGGATCTCTTGTACATAAGCCGATGAAGGTACTAATGAATTGCCATCGCCGTTTGTCGCGCAGATGACTGATGATTTACGCTGCTCAATATTTGTTGAAACAATTTACGTCCATCGGTATTACCCAGAGTTTCAGAAACTGCCCGTTCGGGATGTGGCATCAGGCCGATTACGTTACGATTCTTATTACAAATGCCGACGATATGCCGGGTTGATCCGTTTGGATTGGCTTCGGCCGTTATATTTCCATCTTCATCACAGTATTTCCAAAGAATCTGTCCGCCGGATTCCATTTCGTCCAGTAATTTATCATCTGCGTAATATCTTCCTTCACCGTGGGCAATCGGAATTTTCAAAACCTGCCCGTTCTCTCCCTTCATATAAATATTCTTTCCGATAAACTGCCGGTTTGCATTTCTTAATAAAACACCGGGTAACAGATGTGATTCGCATAAAATCTGGAATCCATTGCAAACACCGAGAACCTTTCCACCTTTTTCTGCAAACCGGATGAGTGGTTGCATCAATGGACTAAACCTCGCGATGGCACCACAGCGCAGATAGTCCCCATAGGAAAACCCACCCGGTAAAACGATACAATCCTCTGTTGAAAACATATCCAGGTTCGTATCTTTATGCCATAACATGATCACTTCATACCCCAGTTCGTTCTGAAGTGCAAATTGCATGTCCCTGTCACAATTAGACCCCGGAAATACGACGACGCCAAATTTCATTGAGTTCTATTTTACCTTGCAAAGTTAATTCAATTCATTTTAATCGTTGACCGATGGCAGGAGATCTAAAAGCTAAATAAAATAATTCACAACAATCGCCACGCTAAAAGAAACCCAATGCAGCACGTTTACCAGAACTTTGTTAACGGGATAGTAGTAGGCTGCTGAATGAAAAACAGCAAAAGGCATTATCGTAACAATCCAGTTTTCATAGGTTCCCGCTTTATTTATAATAATCACGAACACGGCCGCAACCAGAAAGCCCAGTAGCAGACTCCAGCTTTTTCGTACGTGAATCAGCATTTTATTCAGATTATTCTGTACAAATATTCCACCGATAATAAAAGGGATAACCAGCAGGCTGATCGCTGCGATGATCCAGATGGATGCAGGGATGGGTGGAAAAGTAAAACGGATATGCGGTACCAGGTTTCTCCAGTTGAGCTGGTGGGTAAAATATAGAAATAAGGTGAGAAAATAATAGGGCGAAGTAAATCCGATAAAGCCAACAAACCACTCCTGTATCCTGAAGGGTCGCATGATCAGAAGCGCAAAAAAGAGCAATATCAGAAAAGCCATGGCTGGCACATAAAGCAGGGTGGCAAATCCCAGGAAAAGACCAATATTGAATATCGCGGTTACCGGTGAAGGGCTGTTATATAAAGCGACCATTCGGTACCAGCACCAGATCATGAAAGTGTTGATCAGCAGGGGAGCAGAAAAATGACCCCAGTCCGGCAGCAGCGAGGTTATCAGGATATAACACATCGCCGGCAGATAGTTTGAGCGGGGCAACATCTTATGATAGTTGCAAATACTGTTGAGGAGAGTAGCCTGCGAAAACAAAATAACAAAGCTCAGCACGGCATAAGGTTCTGCGTGGTGGCCAAAAAGGGAATTGAGTCCCGTTAAAATAAACCGGTACAGGTAATTGTCTTCGGCGTGTAATACGGGCTGGAACGGGTGTAGGAAAAGGGGAAACTTAAGAAACAAAGCATATATGAAAAGAATCAAGGCATTGGTAGATGCTTTTTGTTTGAAGACACCGATCACGTGTGGGGTTGTTTTAAAAATCTATTTTCGCGAAGCAAAGATAATTCTTGAACTGACAAGGTATTACAATTTGATTACTGGCAACCTGTTTCCCAATTCTCGGCATAAATGTATATCCCTTATCCAGATTATGAAATGTGGGCAGCCGGGTTATTTTTCCATCAGCTGAAATACTCTGATCCATCAGCAGGAGGGTTCTTTTTTCAAATTGATTATACAGAAAATGAAGTTCTCCTCCTGTATTAACTGTTTGATAGGAAAGCTGGTTGGATCCTTCATCGTCAAACTGACTTTTTGGTATCACGTTGCTCCATTCCAGATTACTGTTTTTATCGAATGAAAGCACCAGAATATTTTCTGCATTATACCGGTTGATGCCTGTATTTCCATACCGGTTGTAGGGCGAGTAAGGAGAGTAGGGAGAATATGGAGAACTATAATAGTCGATCGGACTCATGGGCCCGTACATATAATCCATCCGGTTAAATGCGGTGCCGCGTGTCGTCGTAAATTCCGCTTCGCTAATTAACAAATATCCTCCGTCTTTTTTTGGTATTATTCTCTTGATAAAATAATCGTTAAATGCCATTTTAGCGTTTGACTCCGAACTTTTAGCCTGCGTTCTGAGATCGTCACCTAAAACTGTCAGGGCTTCCTTGTATTTAGTGTCGGATGTTTTATCCCAGATTACCGTATAAAGACCTTCTATATTACCTCTCCTTTGTTTATAATAGAATGCAGAAAGCAGGTAGCGTTTATTGTAATTGTCCACTTTCAATTTCAATTCATCCAGGATATGATCACTGGCACCGATATCACGGACGGCAAAAGTGTCAGCTTGCGGGCCCTTGATAACAAATGAAACGTGGGTCAGATAGTCGCCGTTGCCGGTTCTGGCAAAACGGGTAAACACCAGTTGTCCTTCGTTGTCCAGCTCAAAATTTGAAAACAAATCTGCATGATCCTGCACCAGCATGGGGATCAGGTGGCGGTCAATTAATTCCAGGTTTTTATCAAAAAGAAAAGAGGTGAAGTTGAATGTTTTGGGGTTTTTCGTATTGATCTTCAACGCCATTATCCGCTGTTTGTCTTCACTTACGATATTGGTATAGATTTTTCCGTTATTCGACCCGCTTACCAGTGTGGTGTCCATGTCAACGGGCTGGCCGAGTTGCTGTGCGGACCCATCCATTTTATAAGCAGTGAGATGCACGATATTCTTCCTCTGGTACTCACACAAGAGATAGAAGAAATCCGGATACTGAACAAAATCAATATTTGTAAACCTGTCCGGTAAAAAAGAGAGAACAACGCGCTGCACCAATTTCATATCAGAGTTATAGATTGAAATCGCGTTATCCGACCGGTTATTCTTGAAAACCAGAATATTCCCGGAAACCCTGCCAATAATTTCAAAATCAGTTTTGCGGGAGTCGTCCTGTTCCGGATCTGAATAAACAATGTGCTGGGCCTGGATAAAGATGGGTAGAAAGAAAAGCAGGGCAAGTAATCTTAGATTCATACAAAAAGCGCTTATAGGGATTGGTTCAAAAGCCAAGTTACTCAAATCTCCTGTTAGAATCTGTTAATTTCATCCTATTCCCTATATCTTTGTGACGATTGCTTTATCAAAAATGTCATTGGTTGCCATAGAAAAATCCGAACCGTTAAGAAACCAATATAACTTGCACAGTAGTGAGCAAACAAATTGACAAGGTTACACTCGGCAACCTGGTTATTGCTTTAGGAATTATTTACGGAGATATCGGAACATCTCCGCTGTACGTACTAAATGCCATCATCAACAGTCGCGCTATCAGCGAATTGTTAATTATTGGAAGTCTCTCCTGTATTATCTGGACCTTAACACTTCAAACCACCATTAAATATGTCTGGTTAACCCTGAATGCAGATAATAAGGGTGAGGGCGGGATATTTTCACTTTATGCATTGGTTAGGCGTCAGCGCCGCTGGTTAGTACTTCCTGCAATGATCGGGGGTGCCGCTCTCCTGGCAGATGGCATGATCACTCCACCCATTTCAGTTACCTCCGCCATTGAAGGTTTACGGCAACTTCCCAGTCTGAATTACATACCCCAGGATACCATCGTGATTATCGTGTTGGGTATCATGATTGTTTTGTTTTTTCTTCAGCAGTTCGGAAGTGATTATATCGGTAAACTATTCGGACCCATTATGTTTATCTGGTTTGGGATGATGGCCGTTCTCGGATCGAATCATTTACTGGACGATCTTCATATTTTTAAAGCGCTGAATCCGGTCTATGCCATTGAGCTTCTAACCATGTATCCGAAAGGTTTCTGGCTCCTGGGAGCTGTTTTTCTTTGTACGACGGGCGCGGAAGCGCTTTATTCAGATCTGGGTCATTGCGGCAAAAGCAATATCCGTATTTCCTGGATATACGTAAAAACCTGCCTGCTCCTAAATTATCTCGGGCAGGGTGCCTGGCTTCTGCATAACCAGGAAGGCAAGGTTTTCGATACCGCGCATAACAATGTATTTTATAGTATCATGCCGGAGTGGTTTCTGATCCCGGGCATTCTCATCGCCACCGCCGCCGCGATTATCGCGAGCCAGGCCCTGATCAGCGGTTCATTTACGCTGATCAGTGAAAGTATGCGCCTGAATCTCTGGCCCAAATTCAGGATCAGCTATCCAACCGAGCAGAAAGGACAATTATATATCCCGGCTATCAATTTCCTGTTGTTTATTGGATGTTGCAGTATCACTCTCTATTTCAGATCATCTTCCCATATGGAAGCCGCTTATGGTTTGGCGATCACCTTGTGTATGTTGGCGACTTCGATCCTGTTTGCCAACTACCTGATATCGAGACGCGCGCCATCGATGTTGATTTATCTGTATCTGTCCGTTTACCTGATCATTGAATTCAGTTTTCTGTTCGCAAACCTTGATAAATTTCCACATGGTGGTTTTGTGACCCTGATCGTCGGGGGTGGTCTGTTCACCATTATGTATGTATGGTACCGATCGCGTAAAATCAAAAACCGCTATGTTGAGTTTGTGCGGCTTGAAAATTATATTCCGCAGATTCAGGAGCTCAGCACGGACCGTACGGTACCAAAATTCGCCACGCATCTGATGTATATGACGAGTGCGAACAATCCCAAAGAAATAGAACATAAAATCATTTATTCCATTCTCAATAAAAAACCAAAACGAGCGGATATCTACTGGTTTGTGCATATTGACACGTTGGATGAACCTTATATCTCTGAATATTCGGTGGAACATATCATACCCAACGATATTATTCGTGTTGAATTCAGACTGGGTTTCCGAATAGAGCCCCGTATAAATCTGATGATCCGGAAAGTGGTAGAGGATCTGGTAAAAAATCGGGAAGTCAATATTACCAGCCGCTATGAGTCCCTCGAAAGAAATAATGTGGTCGGAGATTTTCAGGTAGTTGTAATGGAAAAATATCTGAGTCAGGATAATGAACTTTCTTTCTTCGAAAGGGTAATCATGAAATTATATTTCTGGCTGAAAGAAGCCAGTCTGTCGGAAGAAAGAGGTTTCGGGCTGGATCCCTCCAACGTACTGATCGAGAAATTCCCGCTGATCGTGTCCCCTTTGCCTGATCTGAGTCTGAAAAGAATAGGTTAAGTGCAAGTATAAGAGTACAGGAGTATAGGAGTGGCTTTTGAAAATTAACTCCTATACTCTTATACTATTCTGTAAGTTTTGTAAACGAACCCGTGGAATAAAGTAATAGTTATGTGATACCGGATCTACGGAGCTGTCGGGAGACAGCGCTTTTAATTTTTTATTTTCCAGATAATACAGTGCATAATCAAATGGCGAGAATAAATCCAGCAGCTTTTTTCTTTTGTTCGCATCTTCCAGTTCGCATAAAATAACAGGTCTGAATTTACCGATGCTGCCCATGAATGTTTCGAAAACTGAAATTTCCAGACCTTCCACATCGCATTTAATAAAATCCAGCCTGGGCAAAGAAATAAAAAACTCATCTCCGGAAAGGTTTTTCACTTTTTCCGACTCAACATAATCGAGGTACGAATGTGTGCTTTTCACCCGGGCATAAGCAAACTTTTTTACATTGTTCAATTGCGGAATACCCATCTCGACCCATTCCGTTCCGGCGCCCATGGCGTTCTGAAGCAGCGTAATATTTTTGAGTTTTTTGTGCGCCGCGATATTCTTTATGGTATTGAAAAATTTAGACATGGGTTCAATGGCATACACATGTCCTCCGGACCCGGCCAGTCGGCTCAATTCAAAAGTAAAATATCCCAGATGAGCACCGATATCAACACAAAAATCACCGGAGTTGATCAGGTTTTTTAAAAAATAAACATCCTGATAATCGATGCCCAAACGCCCGGTTTTATAGAGAGTTTGAAATGAAGAGGCGAGCAGGTGGAGATAACGTTTTTCACCGAGGGAATTCAACAGCATTTTCCTGATACGGCTCATGGAGAACAATTAATTACAAAGGTACGATATAGGCTTCTTTATTTTTTTTGATCTTCTCCGGCGTACTATTCAGGATTTCATCTTTCAGAATTTTTACCAGACGCTCTTTTACAAAATCGCGTCTGACGACCAAACTCACTTCGCGCATGGGAGACGGTTTTCTAAAGCGACGAAGCAAACTCTGCTGTTTCTTTGAGAAATCCAGCGTAGCCAATTCCGGCAGGATAGTGATGCCATCATTTAATTCCACCATCCGGCGCAGAGTTTCGAAACTACCCGCTTCATAATCAAAATGGCTGGTCCGCCGGCTGGCTTTGAACAATTCGCATAAATTGATCATCTGCGAACGGAAACAATGACCTTCTTCGAGTAACCATAATTTATTCGGATCTATTTCCTTTGCCAAAACATAAGTTTTCTGAAAAAGCCCGTTGTTTTCCGAAACATAAACCAGCAGTTCCTCATAAAATAGTACTTCTTCTCTTATTCCTTTTTCATCGAGCGGCGTAACAAGTATCCCCGCATCCAGGCTGGAGTCACGCAGGCCTTCGAGCAGCGCTTCCGTGGTTTTCTCAAATACAACCAGTTTTACTTTTGGATATTTCCGAAGGAACGACTGCACAAATAACGGCAGAAGATAAGGCGCCAGCGTTGGTATGATCCCGATTCGCAGTTCTCCTTCCAGCATTCCCTTTTTCAGGGAAATAATTTCAGACACCCTGCTTTTCTCCAATAATATTTTTTTTGCTTGTTCAACGATTTGTTTTCCAGCTTCCGTCGGAACGACGGGTGAATGGGTCCGGTCGAAAATTTTGACCCCAAGGGTTTTTTCCAGTTTCCCGACCTGCATGCTCAGCGTGGGTTGTGTGACAAAACAGGCATCTGCTGCTTTCGCAAAATGACGGTGGGTATCTATCGACACGATATATTCCAGTTGGGTGAAAGTCATAATAATCAATTTAATCTATTGGAACATAAATTTAATCAATTATATCAATCAAATTAAAGGCTGATCTTTGGTTGCCTTTTAAAACTTAAAAGCCATTTTATGAGCGATGAAAAAAAATTAACTACAGCATCTGGTATTCCATATTACTACAACGAGGATACTTTGAGTGCAGGACCCCGAGGTCCCCTGTTATTACAGGATTTTATTTTACACGAAAAGATGGCTCATTTCAACCGGGAACGGATTCCTGAAAGAGTCGTCCATGCAAAGGGGAGTGCTGCTTACGGAACATTTACTGTTACACATGACATTTCGCGTTTTACAAAAGCCAGGATATTCAGCGCTATTGGTAAGCAAACCCGAACTCTTCTTCGTTTTTCAACAGTAGGCGGAGAAAAAGGTTCTGCCGATACCGAAAGGGATCCCCGCGGATTCGCCCTTAAATTTTATACAGAAGAAGGCAACTGGGATCTGGTTGGAAACAATACGCCCATATTTTTTATCAAGGATCCAAAAAAATTCGGTGATTTTATTCATACACAAAAACGTGACCCTTATACAAATTGCAAGAGTCCGACGATGATGTGGGATTTCTGGAGTTTAAACCCGGAAAGTCTGCATCAGGTCATGTTTTTGATGTCGGACCGCGGTACGCCGTATGGATACCGGCACATGCACGGATTCGGGAGTCACACCTTCAGTATGATCAATGCAGTCAATGAACGTGTCTGGGTAAAATTTCATTTCAAAACAGCCCAGGGAATAAAAAATTTCAGCAACGATGAAGCGGTCGAAATGAAGGGCAAAGATCCCGACTTCGGCCAGCGTGATCTGGTGGAAGCCATTGACCGGAAAGAATTTCCAAAGTGGAATCTTAAAATCCAGGTGATGACACAAGAGGAAGCCAGGAATTACAAATACAATCCCTTCGATTTGACGAAAGTATGGTTGCACAAAGATTTCCCGTTGATTGATGTGGGCGTGTTGGAATTGAATGAAAATCCGAAGAATTATTTTGCAGAAGTAGAACAGGCAGCTTTTGCCCCTGCGCATGTAATAAACGGAATTGATTATTCTCCGGATAAGATGCTACAGGGCCGGATTCTTTCTTATCCGGACGCACACCGTCACCGGCTGGGGCCGAATTATGAGCAGATTCCTGTGAATCGTTGCCCATATGCAGTAAACAACTACGAACGTGATGGTTTCATGCGCGTAGATGGCAACGGAGGAAGTAATCCAAATTATTTCCCGAATAGTTTTGATCATATCAAACCGGATGAATCTTATAAAAACGTTCCACCGCCGTCAGACGGAGACCATAATCTGGGATGGTTCAGCCGCAACAGTGAAGGTGAGAATGATCATTATTCCCAGCCGGGCAACTTTTATCGTCAGGTTTTAAGCGACTTCGACAAAAAGGAACTAATCAATAACATCGCAGGTGCCATGAGCGGTATCAGCGGTCCGAAAAAAGATGAGATTATCAACCGTCAGCTATGTCATTTCTTCCGTGCAGACATCGGCTTGGGGATGGCAATTGCTACGGCGCTTGGTATAAATCCTGAAACAGCGATGCCGAAAAAGCATTCTGAGAAGCTGGAGGCTTAAAGCTTAAAGTCCAAAGCCTAAAGTCCAAAGCCTAAAGCCCAAAGCCTAAAGCCCAAAGCCTAAAGTCTAAATTTTGAGATGTATAAATTACTAATGGGTAGTATTTTTTAATAAATGGTTTAAGAAAAAATGGATAGGAGCTTTCTCCCCTAATTTAATTCTTAAACCATTTTTTATTTCGTTCTTCGAGAACTACTTAGTTTTTGGCTTTAGGCTTTAGGCTTTAAGCTTTCAGCTTATTATTCAGATCGTAAATTCTTTACCTGATTTGCAATCGCTGCTTTCACAGCCTGGAAACTGATCGTAAACAGTGCTATCAGAACTGCCAGCAGACAGGTAAGAGTCATCATCCACCAGTTAATATGAATCCTGTATTCAAAACCAGCCAGCCATTTGTTTAAAATATACCATCCCAACGGAAGGGCTACGCAAATGGCAATAAATACTATCCTGATGAAATCTTTTGATAATAATGCTACAATACTTACCACTGAAGCTCCGAGTACTTTTCTAATGCCTATTTCCTTTATTCGTTGTTCAGCAGCAAAGGCCGACAAACCAAATAATCCAAGACAGGCAATCAGGATGGCGATCAGTGTGAAGTATTCTACCAGGCCGGAAATGCGCTGCTCTTTCTCATAATTTTTCTGAAAATCCTTATCCATGAACGAGAAAACAAATGGAATACCCGGATTGATCCGGTTCCAGGATTGCTGTGTTTCCCTCAAAATGGTTTTATAATCATTTGTTCTGAGGCTGGCAATTAAGTAGCTATACCTGTTCCCCAGGACTTTATTAAATGCAAATGGTTTTATCGCATTGTACAGACCTTCGAAATTGAAATTGCGAACAATCCCGACAATCCGCATTGAACTATGGGAACCCTGGAAATCGAAGTAAACATTTTTGCCTACTGCAGATTGAACATTATAGCCGAGGGCTTTAATTGCCACTTCATTCAGAATAACACTTCCCGAATCAGCCGTAAATTCCCCGGAGAATCCTCTGCCGGCTATTAGTTTAAGACCCAGCGTTTCAAAATAATCATTGTCAATATTGCCAAGGGAAATATCGACCACATCATTGATCGATTTGCCTTCGGCATAAAAAAGCATGTCTTCTATATTGGCAATCCCGGGATAAGTAGAACCACTGGTAACTTTTCTTATACCGGGATTCTTCAATAATTCTGTTTTTAGCACCTGATAATTTTTTACAACATCCGGACTTTGCAACGGCAAAATAATTTGCTGGTCTTTATTAAAGCCGAGTTCCTGGCTGTTCATATGATGCAACTGTTGTTCTATCACAACAACACTTAAAATAAGGCAAATGGAAATCACAAACTGAAAAACAACCAGGCCCTTACGTATCATTGAGCCGGAAAAATTATTTAATAATTTCCCCTTGAGAACAGAAATTGGTTTGAAGGATGACAAGTAAAATGCCGGATAGATGCCAGACAAAATTCCTGTTCCCAGGGTGAGTGCTGCAATACAAAGCCATAGTGCGTGCTGATTGAACAGCGGCTCATTCTTTTGAGTATAGAAATTAAATAAGGGCTGGAGAAGCGAAGCAATGATGACAGCCAACATCAGCGCGAGGCAACTCATAATCACAGATTCACCCAGAAATTGCCAGATCAGTGATTTCTTTTCGGCCCCCAGCACTTTTCTAATGCCTACTTCTTTCGCTCTTTTCATAGAGCGGGCGGTTGAAAGATTCATAAAATTGATACAGGCGATTATGAGTACAAAAAAAGCTATGCTACCCAGCACATAGAGGTACGTAATATTTCCATTGGACGCGATTTCATTGTCCAGATCTGAATGCAAATAAATATCCGGCACTTTTTGAATAAACAATTCTCTGATAATGCCCATTGCCTTTAAATCCCCGCCAGCCCTTCGATTGATAAAAAGATCCAGTTTTTTTTCAAAGGCATCCGGATCAGTGCCGCTTTTCAATTTTACGTATGTATAAAATATATTGTTTGTTGCCCAGTTAGTCTGATTTATGACCCAGGTTCCCACATCGCCGTTATGCATGGAAAGGAAGAAATGGGCTGGAATATGCGATTTGACGTGCGAGTTATCAAAAACCCCTTTGACCGTATAATTAAAGTTGCCATATGGCAACCCCACTACAATCGTTTTATTCAAAGGATCTTCATTGCCAAACAATTTTGTGGCGATCTCTTTCGAAATAACCAGGCTGTTTGGTTCTTTAAGGGCCGATAAGCCATTTCCGGATATGAAATTATAAGTGAAAATCTGGAAGAAATTGGAATCTACATAGTAGCCATTGGTTTCATAAAAGGAATTCTGATTTCCTGCATGTTCATGTTTCAACAACATTTTATCCAGTGACGGAAATTTGAGAAGTCTCGTGGACAGCTCCACTTCCGGCAGATCAGATTTTAATCCTCCGGATATCGGCGCGGACGTGGATGCCCATGATTTGTCCTTCGGATTTATTTTTTTTACAGCTTTATAAGCGATCCGGTATATACGGTCCGCATCCAAATTCTTTTTATCATATCCAAGTTCACTCAGGATATAGGAAATCATCAGAATGCAGGTCGCCAGACCTATGGCCAATCCAAAAATATTTATGAAAGAAAAAACTTTGTTCCTCGAAAGATTACGGTATGTAATCTTAAAATAATTCCTGAACATGAGTTTGATTTAAATCTGAATTCAGCCTGAAGCCGTGACCGGATGAATTTACCGGTCGTATGTCTGAGCACATTTGGGCCAAGAGAATGCCAAAATGTTAAGCCGCTACAATTCAAGTCATTAATTAATATCGATCAACTAAATTGTACGCTTTCGATACGATTGTTGTCCGATTCTGTTTGTTGAATCTGTTCTGTTTAAATTTCCTCCAGTAAAACTTTTTCCCGGCCAATCTTCAATCTGTAATCAGCTCCGCATTTCAAAGCGAAATTTTCACTGACATGACCCACCGGAAATCCATAACAAACCGGATAGTCGAATTCTTCAAAAAAGTCCCGTATGATTTCATACGCATTTTCACCAAAAGGTCTTTCCGTATCCTTCATATCAATAAAACTTCCAATGATGACCGCAGAGGGCTTTTGAAATTTACCGGCGGCTTTGAGCTGATATAGCATCCGGTCCATATTATATAAATACTCACCGATATCTTCAATAAATAAAATCAATCCCTTGGTTTTAATATCCGCGGGACCCCCTACTGCATGTGCCAGCAATGTCAGATTTCCACCCATTAACGTGCCTTCAGCCTCGCCTCTTTTGTTAAATGGATGGGGATCGCAGGAATAGTTCAATTTCCCGCCGGTTAAAAGATTCCGAATAGACTTTATATATATATCGTCCGTTAACGCAGTCGCGAATGCACCTGCCATTGGAGAATGCGCTGTTGCAATTTCATAATTTGAGTATATATAAGCATGAAGCAGCGTTATGTCGCTGTATCCGAGGATCCACTTCGGCGATTTTTTAAATTTCTTAAAACTGATTTGATCAATGATACGGCTTAGTCCATATCCACCCCTGCCAAATAAAATCGCAGAAATATTATCATCATCCAACATTGCCTGCAGATCGTCGAGTCTTTCAGCGTCTGTGCCGGAAAAATAATTCAAAGAATCCCCTCCCACCGTTCTTCCTGTTTTTACCCGAAAGCCCCATGATTTCAACGTTTGGACAGCGGTAATAATCCGTTCTGCAGCCATAAAACCCGCCGGACAAACAATGCCAATCGTATCACCGGATTTTAAATAAGGAGGAAAAATATTTGCCATTTAAAATTTATTTTGAAAGCTTAATGCCCAAAGCCTAAAGCCTAAAATTGTTTGTCAATGTTAGTTATATTATTTGTTGTCTTTTTGTCAAACACCACTTTTCGAACTGATAATTTCATGGAAGTATTTAGGTTTGTGCACTACGCGTTGGGCCATAGGCTTTGGGCTTTATGCTTTAGGCTTTGGGCTTTGGGCTTAAGCACTGGAAACTTCCTTAAAAATAACCCGCCCATCACTGATATTTAATTCATGACTCACGCCGCATTTCAAAGCAAAGTTAGTTTTGACATGGCCCACTGGAAAATTAAAGCAAACCGGATATTTGTATGCGCTGAC
>DASXNJ010000017.1:0-2860 GCA_036495145.1 Puia sp. | reverse complement strand
CATGATGAATCTATTGCACGGAAAGGATGCCGTACACTGGATTTTACCAGGCGGCCGATGAGTGGCTTTATCCTGGTTTCCGAAGAAGCCATGAAAACGAATAAGGACTTTGAACACTGGATTGGCCTCTCGCTGGATTTTAATGCAAAGGCCAAAAAATCAAAGAAAAAGAAATCCACTTAATTATTAATGATTAATGATCAATGATTAAGGATTAATAAAATGTATTAATCCTTCATCATTAATCCTTCATCATTTTCTGAATGAATGTTTTCTCCTTCTCAAATCCAGTTTGGCTTAGAGCTGTTTGCAAATATTTCCTGGCGAGGTCATCGCGGCCTTCCAATTGGTGAAATTTACCCAGCGCCGCATTTAATAGAAAATATCGGCCCAGAAACGGGTGAGCCTCTAAGGAATGGAGTATATCAAAGCCTTTTTGTTTCTGCCCCGCATAGTATAAGGCAATTGCATGATTGAGTTCAACGAATGGATTTTTATTCGTCTGCAGGAGCCGCTCATACAAACCGGCGATCATTGGCCAGTCCGTGGATTGAAAATTTTTTGCGGTGCAATGCAAGTATGCAATACTGGCTTCGATATGATATGATGACACAGGGCCCGATTGCGACTTCTTAAAAAAATAATCACCCAGTGATATCAGTTCTTCATTCCAAAGCCTCCGGTCCTGTTCTTCAAGATTCACCAGTTCCCCTTCTGAACCGAACCTGGATTTAAAACGCGCACTGTTAAAGAGCATCAGTGCCTGTAATGCCATCGTGTCGCTGTTTCCCAGTGAACTTTCCAGCAGGTATTTATTGGTCAGCAATGCCTCTTCGCATAATTCCTCCCGCAGAAATTCATTTCCCGCCGATGATTTATATCCCTCATTAAAAATCAGGTATATCACTTTGTGCACACTGGGCAGACGCGACTTTAATGCATCTGCTGCCGGTTCCTCCAGAATAATTTTTTCATCTCTTATTTTTTGTCTGGCCCGTACGAGGAGTTTATCTACGCCATCGATCGTCATGCCGAGACTTTTCGCAATGGCTTCTACCTTCAGATTGATCACATATTTCAAAGTAATGACAACCTGTGTTTTGGGCGCCAGATCCGGATGGGCACAGGCAAAAAGCAATTTCAGTTGCCGATCATCCAGAATAGATTCTGAAAATCCGTTCTCCACTTCCACCGCATTCGGATTTTCAGTGAGCGTGCCGATATTTTCTGTGAGTGGCCGGATGCGTTTTTCTTTCTTTAACAGATTCAGTGCCTTGTTCCTGCAGACCGTATAAATCCATCCGGATTTGTTTTCGGGAATTCCATTGGTTCTCCAGCTGACCAGTGCAGCGGCAAACGAATCCTGCACAATATCTTCAGCCGTTTCCGGATCAATATCCTTTGACATGGATAGAACCGAAGCGACCATCTGGCCAAATCGTTCTTTGTACAAATTATTTACTTCCTGCTGAACCATATCCATAGGTGAAACATATACTTGATCAGGTACAAATATCAGTGATTTATACCTCTTCAAAAGTGACTACCCGATTATGCATCCGCACAAAATAATCCTGTTTCACTATCCTCTCTTACACAAGATCAAACATTGTATGGCTTTAAATGCACAGCTGTTTATCTGAATGATGCGGATAAACCGGGGGGCGCAAGATTTATCCATCAGAGCACCGGTTTTATTTTCGATCTGCTGCACAGGTAATACTTGAGCTATATCAATAAATTTTTAACCTCTTTCGCGCGGTAGAATTTCGTAAATCACTCTGCCTGAACCAGATCACCCGTTTTTTGTGGCTGTCGCTGCCTTTGTTATTTTTCAAACATTTTATTAAAATGTTTGAATTTTAAAAGAATAAAATACATTTGAATGCTTCCGGCAAATCAGCTATGAATAAAAAGGAACAGGTAAAAGAACGAATTGGCAAGGCCGCGATGGAGTGTTTTGTGCAATACGGTCTCGACAAAACAACCCTTGACGATATCGCTAAAAAAATCGGTCTGAATAAGGCTTCCCTGTATTATTATTATAAAAACAAAGAGGATATTTTTCTGGAATTAGCGATCAGAGAAGGTGAAGCATATATCACTTCCCTGCAGGCCAAAGCATTCTTAAAGAAAGGCATTGAGGCACAGGTTTGGTTTTATATGGAATCCCGGTGCAACTACTATATCAACGTGTTAAATATGAACCGTATTTCCGTTGAATCGCTGAACAAGATCCTGCCCAAATTTTTTGAATTGTACGATGCATTGATGAAACAGGAAATCAAATTCCTGTCGAAGCTTTTGAAGAAAGCCGTGGGAGACGGAGAAATCGTGAAAACCAATACAGAAAACCTGGCGTCTGTGCTTATACATATCAGTGATGCGCTGAAACACAGTGTGGAACAACAAGCCATATTGAAAAGAGAAACGACGATTGATTATACCAGCAGCCTGCAGGAATTGAGGTATCTGGTATCCCTGATATTTAAAGGACTCAAAAAGTAGCCCGATGCCCCTGACGGCGGATTCATTACGATTGTACCCTATGCGAAGCTATTTTGACAGTGGCTTAACGAGGTTCCCTAACTTCAGAATCGTACAATTGCGTCTGCTGAAGTCGGCCATTGTGAAATACGAACATGAGATCAGCGAAGCGCTTTTTACCGATCTGAAGAAAAGTAAGGAAGAATCTTTCGCAGCAGAAACCGGTTTGATACTAAAAGAAATCAGCGTCGCATTAAAAAACCTGCAGCGTTGGATGCGGCCGGTCGGTGTCAAAACCAATCTGCTGAATTTTCCTTCTTCAAGCCGGATTCTGCCACAGCCAAAAGGCGTTGTGCTGATCATCAGTCCCTGG
>DASXNJ010000016.1:0-3204 GCA_036495145.1 Puia sp. | reverse complement strand
AGTTTCCTCTTGACTCCAGACGAATCACATGACTGGGATCAATTCTCTTTAATCCTTCTTTATGCCGGATAAAAAATGGAATCATCATGACGGTTGGGTTTGAGTTAAAAAATTGATTCCAATTTAAAAAAATATCCGCAGAATCCATGTTCACCCGGATGCCTGCTCATTGGCACCCTGATGTTTCCTCTTTGGCTCCCCGAAATCCGGGGAGGCAATGAGGAGAATCCGGGGACAAATTGAGGACCCAAAGAGGAGAATCCGGGGCGAAATCATGTTCCATCCCTGGATTCTTCGGCGAACATCCCTGCGTTTTTCGACACACATCACCGGGTTGTTTTACCGCTATCACTTAAATCTGCGAATGAGCAAGCTGCGGGTGTAGATTTGCGTTGTTAGTAACTGAAGGGGATTCCCATCCGGGACTTTCGGGAGATGGACTCGAAAATCCTGTCCCTTTCGGTGACTGACATAGTAATTTGATTTATTAACAATTAAAATTTAATACCCTATGGCCAATTCAAATAATAGCGTCATAACAGGTAAGTTTAGAGGCGCCCTCGGAAAAGAGCTCGTTTTTCGCGAGTGGGAGGGCAAGACAATTGTCGCAAAAGCGCCAAAACGCAAAACTAAAGATGGTTCTGCTGCGCAGATGCAAACACAGGAAAAATTCCTGTTGGCTTCGAGATATGCAAAGGCAGTGATCAAGGGTCCGGATCAGGGTATCCGGGATGCTTATACTGCTGCACTGAGGCCGAGACAAAACCTCTACGCCAGGGCAGTGGAAGACTTTATGTCTCCGCCGGTAGTTAAAAGCATCGGGAATAATAATTACAGCGGGGCGATCGGTAATACGGTCATTATGCGCGCTGTGGATGATTTCCGTGTAACCGCAGTCCGGGTGGAAATTTATTCCGCCACTGGCGCACTGCTTGAAAAAGGCAATGCTGTACAACAAGGAAACGGCATTGACTGGGTTTATACTGCCACGCAGGCCAACAATGCACTGGCCGGTAGTAAAATTAAAGCCATCGCAACCGATGTTCCGGGTAATGAAGGAACGTTGGAGTTAACGCTCTGATTTTTATTTGGAAGCTGTATCAATCCTGATACAGCTTCTTTTTTTTCTGATATAAACGAACAAAAGAAAATCAACCGTCAGAAGTGGATTACTCACTCAAGCCTGCGAAAATAAATTCGGAGTTCATTTTTGCAATATTTGACATAGAAATCTCCTTGGGACAAACAGATTCGCAGGCCTGCGTATTAGTACAACTGCCAAATCCTTCCTTATCCATCTGGGCGACCATATTCAGGGCGCGGGATTTCTTTTCGGGATGGCCCTGGGGTAAAAGAGCGAGATGAGAAACTTTTGCAGAAACGAAAAGCATGGCTGAACTATTCTTGCAGGCTGCAACGCAGGCCCCGCAGCCAATACAGGCAGCAGCGGCAAATGAAGCATCAGCCAGGTTCTTATCCACGGGTAGAGAATTTGCATCCACCGCATTGCCGGTATTTACAGATATGTAACCCCCCGCCTGTATAATCCGGTCAAACGCTGACCGGTCTACGATCAGATCTTTGATCACAGGGAATGCGTTGGCGCGCCAGGGTTCGATGGTAATCGTGTCGCCATCTTTGTATGCACGCATATGCAACTGACAGGTGGTGTTGGCATGCCATGGACCATGTGGCCTCCCATTGATATACATCGAACAGGTTCCGCAGATCCCTTCCCGGCAATCATGATCAAATGCAACCGGCTCCTGACCTTCCCTCACCAGTCTTTCATTCAGCACGTCGATCATTTCCAGGAAAGACATTTCAGAGGAAATATCTTCCACTTTATATATTTCAAAATTACCCTTTGATTGAGAATTTTTTTGTCTCCAGATCTTAAGGGTAAGTCCCATTTTGTAATGCTCCATATCTGATAACTATTTTAAACTCAAAATAAACACTTCCGGATTTCCACATTTCCACATTTCCACACTATTTGTAGCTTCTCTGCGACGGTTTAGCGATGTCAAAGACAAGCGTTTCCGGATGTAATAACCAATCATGCGGTCCTTTAAATTCCCAGGCGGATACATAAGTAAAATGTTCATCATCGCGTTTTGCTTCTCCCTCTTCTGTCTGCATTTCTTCACGAAAATGACCACCACAGCTTTCGTTTCGGTTTAAAGCATCGATGCACATCAGTTCTCCAAGCTCGATAAAATCGGCAACACGGGCCGCTTTATCAAGTTCGGGATTCATTTCATTAACATCGCCGGGGATTTTCAGATCGCTGTAAAAATCCTTTTTTAGTTGCTGGATTTCGGTGATGGCTTCTTTCAATCCGTTAGCATTGCGCGCCATACCACATTTGTCCCACATTATCTTACCCAGCAATTTGTGGAAATGATCGACCGTTTTAGTTCCGCCGATATTTTTTAATTGATGCATCCGTTCTGCCACTTCCTTTTCGGCTTTTTCAAATTCAGGATGACTGGTTGGAATTTCTTTGGTCCGGATTTCGTCACTCAAAAAATTTCCAATCGTATATGGTATGATAAAATAACCGTCAGCCAGTCCCTGCATCAGTGCGGAGGCTCCGAGACGGTTGGCACCGTGATCAGAAAAATTGGCTTCCCCAAGGCAATATAAACCGGGAATCGTTGTCATCAGTTCATAATCAACCCACAAACCACCCATCGTATAATGAACGGCCGGATATATGCGCATCGGCAATTCATATGGATTCTCGCCGGTAATCTTTTCATACATATCGAAGAGATTTCCATATTTTTCCTTCACCACTTCTTTTCCATGCGCCCGGATCACATCGGTTGAAGCATTTTCAATTCCGTGTTTTTTACATTCCACGGTTCCGTAACGAATGATGGCTTCGGCATAATCCAGGTAAACTGCCTGCTTGGAAGTTCCCACGCCATACCCGGCATCACAACGTTCTTTAGCAGCCCGGCTGGCCACATCCCGTGGCACAAGGTTTCCAAATGCCGGATATCTTCGTTCGAGATAATAATCTCTTTCTTCTTCCGGTATATCTGTCGCCGTCCTTGTATCATTTTGTTTTTTCGGAACCCAGATACGGCCGTCATTCCGCAGGGATTCAGACATCAGAGTCAGTTTCGACTGATAATCGCCGGAAACCGGGATACAGGTGGGATGAATCTGGTGTCTGAATCCCTGCGGAATGAC
>DASXNJ010000015.1:0-2653 GCA_036495145.1 Puia sp. | reverse complement strand
TGTCCTGCTTTCTGCTGGAATTTTTTTTCGAGCTCCAGCTGTTCTTCCAGGTTATTTGTTGAAGATTCCAACAATGCCTTTCTCGTCAGGATAAGTGCGGTTGTAGGCAGCCTGGCAAGTGTAATCGCCAGCTGATTTGATTTTTCATAAAAATCGGCTTCTTCAAAACAAGCATAGATCATTCCCATTCTTTCAGCCTCGGTGGCGGAAATTTTATCTCCCAGCATCATCAATGCAGTTGCCTTTTGCAGTCCGACCAGCCTCGGCAGAAAAAAAGTTCCTGCACAATCCGGTATCAGTCCGATTTTTGAAAATGCCTGAACAAAATTTGCCGATGAAACGGCTACCACGATATCGCAAGCCAATGCTATGTTAGCTCCTGCACCTGCAGCAATACCATTTACTGCACAAAGCACCGGTTTCCGAATTGTTTTCAACAATCGGATCACCGGGTTATAATATTCGTCTATTACTTTTTCAAAATCCGGCAGGCGGTCAGCGGGAAATTCCGACAGATCCTGTCCTGAACAAAAGGCACGTCCGCTACCTGTCAGCAGCACGGCACGGATGGAATCATCTTCATCGCAAACCAATAACTGATCCTGCAATTCCATCGCCATGCTGCGGTTGAATGCATTCAGTTTTTCGGGTCTGTTTAACGAGATGTGGGCAACCTGTTCCCTGATTTCAAAAAGAATATCGGGCATGTGAATAATGTTTTAATGACATTTAAAATAATCGAAGGGCTCCTGGCAGTCGAGGCAGCGATACAAAGCTTTACAGGCAGTGGATCCAAAACGACTGATCATTTCTATATTTTTGGAATGACAAAGCGGGCAGGATTCAGGCCTGTCTTCACCGCTTTGAAAACAGGCATGGGTTGGAGGCGCTGCAATACCGTAAGCTACGAGCTTTTGTTTTCCTGCTTCACTCATCCAGTCGGTTGTCCAGGCAGGAGAAAGTACCTGTTTAATTTTAATGTGATTTAATCCATGCCTGGCGAGCTCAGTTCGAATATCCTCCTGAATGACTTCCATGGCCGGGCAACCACTGTATGTCGGTGTAATTTGTATCTGGACAATATCATTTTCATATTCTACGGCACGCAGTATGCCCAGATCGGAGATCGTAAGCACCGGGATTTCCGGATCCTTCACTTCTGATAAAATATGTATGATCTCCTCTTTGTTCATGATGTCTTTTTCATTTACTTCCACACTACCATGTGCAGCCTGGATAGGCTCTTTGCAAAACCTGCATTTCTGCAAGCAAAAAACCAAGATGTTCTGAATGGACTCCGTTTTTACCGGATAAGATCTGCATGACTTTATTCTCAGCCGAAACTAACGGCAGCGTTGCCGTCTCAAATATTTTATTCACGCGCCGGAACCATTCCTCTTTCAATTGCTCAGGCAAAATGCCGGCTCCGGATTCTGCCATCTCATAGTCAAAATCCGCCGGTATAAATAATTCGTCGATACAGGGATTTAGATCCTGCTGCGCATGGATCATACGTGAATGGCTTTCGGAAGTTCCGTCGCCCAGTCTGATTACCCATTCACTACTCCATTTTAAATGATAGCGGGTTTCTTTGATTGACTTTTCACAGATGGCTGCCAGTTCAGCTTGCTGACATTTCAATAATTCTCTGTATAAAAGCAACTGAAAACTGCTGAAATAAAATTGACGGAGGATGGTTTTTGCCCAGTCACCATTCGGTTGTTCAACAAGAATAAAATTTTTGAATTCATTTCCGTCACGGAGATAAGCCAGATCATCTTCTGTAATATTCTCTCCGGGTTCCATTTCATTAATCCGGACAGCCGCCAGCTGGTAAAAATTTCTTGCCTGTCCGATCAGGTCAAGCGCAATATTCGATAGTGCAATGTCCTGTTCCAAAATCGGTCCATGGCCCGTCCACTCACTGTTCCGGTGGCCAAGAATTAACGCATTATCTGCTAGGTGAATGATATAACTTGAAAAAAGATCCATCGGTTAAATATTTTTCACCTGATCCGGAAGATGATAGAAAGCCGGGAGGCGATACATTTTGTCGTTGGCCGGGTCGAACAATTCCTCTGCGTCATCAGGATTTGATGCATGGATATTTTTGCTTTCAACGACCCAGATGCTGATTCCTTCATTTCGCCGTGTGTACACATCGCGTGCGTTTTCAATGGCCATCTGTGCATCTGCGGCATAGAGACTTCCTGCATGTTTATGATCAAGTCCCTGGCGGGCACGAATGAAGACTTCCCAGAGCGGCCAGTTTTCGCTAAGTGGTTTGGCTTCCATGCATTTCGATATTGGTTGAATAATTTTTTTTTGAGGAATGAGCGGCAGCTGCTTCCCGTACCCAGGCGCCGTTTTCATGTGCTTTTTTACGCGCCTCCAGTCTTTCTTTATTACAGGGACCGTTACCCTTTAGTACTTCATAAAATTCTTCCCAGTTGATTTCGCCGAAATCATAGTGCCCCGTATTTTCATTCCATTTTATATTCGGATCCGGGATTTGCATTTGCAGTGTTTTTACCTGATCTACACAAACATCTACAAATTTCTGACGGAGCTCATCATTGGTAAACCGTTTGATCTTCCATTGCATACTCTTCTGTGAATTTGGAGATGCGTCATCATTTGGCCCAAACATCAT
>DASXNJ010000014.1:0-3011 GCA_036495145.1 Puia sp. | reverse complement strand
TTATTCTCAAACACGGGAATCAACGCATCAGAATCAAGTTCGAGGAGATTGAAAAACAAGTTCTTCCAAGTCCTGGGTCTTGAGGCAGGCAGATGTAATAGGATACACATGACCGTTAGAAGCAAATAAATCATGCTGCTGCAGAAGTTTGCGCTTTCGCGCAGTATTGAAAAGGGCATATCAGCAGTATTAAAAAATGTAATCAAATAATTTTCCAGGAATACCTTGCATTTTTTTACGCCGGAAATATTTTGAGGGTTTCCAGGCAGAGAAAGTTATTGGTTTTTAGTCTGCCGGGAATCCAAGTCACATGATCTGGGATTTTGTAGCAGGAATGATCTTACTTGGCCACATTGTAATAAAGTCCGGTGACACCAGAGTCAAATGCTTTTGACCTGATCAGCTTTAATTTTATGCGTTCATTCAAATCCTTAAACAGGGGTTTTCCTTTTCCAAGGACGATCGGTTCCAGTTTGAGCCTGTATTCATCCACCAGATCATTTTTCGCAAAAAAAGCGGCAAGTGCGGCCCCACCAAATATGACCATATCTCCACCCGGTTCTCTCTTCAATTGCTGAACTGTGGATAAGGGGTCAGCGTTTGCGAGACTGGAATTTTTCCATTTTACTTCTTTCAAAGTATTTGAAAAAACAACTTTGGGCGTGTCATTCATCCATTGTGCAAATTCAACAAGTTCCGGGGTTGCCTTAGGGTCCTTCGGAACGGCTGGCCAGTATTGTTCGAATCCCTGATATAAAACCCGGCCCACCAGCATGGTGTCCACTGTTTTTTGCAATTCGGGAATCAGGAATTTCCCGATTTCATCATCGTTCATAGTCGCCCAATCCAATTCATCATGCAGGCCACATACGAATCCGTCCAGGGAAAGGTGCATAAATAAAATTACTTTTCTCATAATAAATATTTGAGACACAAAACTATTCAATATAAAAATGAATGACAGGTATGATAACGGCTTTTTTGGGGCCCGATGCGACTCTTCAGGGCTTGAAGCAGGGAGCCTAGCTTAAAGCCTGAAGCTGTAAACAGGGCAACCGATAACTGAGGCATAAGGTTTGAAGCTTATGATTCATCACTGTTTTTATCATTCAGTCTTCACAAAAGGCGCCTGACAAATTAAATTTCTAAAAAATTTTATCTTCGTTTCAATTCTGTAAGTATGAAATCGATTGCCTTATTATTTTATTTTGCCTTTGTTACGATTGCGACGTCTGCACAGTTAACTTCAGATGGAACCCAGCCTTCAGTAAAAACAGCTAATGGAATGTTACAGGGAACACAGGTTTCCGGGATTTCAATGTTTAAGGGAGTTCCCTTTGCACAGCCACCGGTGGGTGATTTGCGATGGCGGGAACCACAACCTGTAAAAAACTGGGAGGGCATACTGAAAGCCGATCATTTTTCCGCCCGTCCCATGCAATTACCCATTTACAGCGATATGAAATTCAGGTCGCCCGGTATAAGTGAAGATTGTCTTTATCTGAATATATGGACGCCGGCAAAGACCGGAAATGAAGAATTACCTGTGCTGGTTTTTTTCTTCGGTGGCGGAAGGAAAGCAGGTGACGCGTCAGAATACCGATATGATGGAGAATCGATGGCGCGGAAAGGTATTGTCACAGTTACGGTCAATTACCGGCTTGGCATATTTGGATTTCTCGCCCATCCGGAACTGAGCAAAGAGTCTGCACATCATGGTTCAGGAAATTACGGACTGATGGATCAGACAGAAGCACTCCGGTGGCTACATAAAAATATTGCTGCATTCGGAGGGAACCCGGATAACATTACGATCGCGGGAGAGTCAGCGGGATCTTCTTCCGTTTGTGCACAGATCGTTTCTCCTTTGCCCAGAAATCTTTTTGCCGGTGCCATCGGAGAAAGCGGTTCCATATTAAAGTCTAATTCCGTAGTTTCACTGGCCGATGCAGAAAAAGTCGGTCAGCAGTATTCTAAAATGGTTTCGGCAAATTCCCTGAAGGAATTGCGCGCCATGCCGGCAGAACAACTTCTGAATGCCACAGCGAAAGTGCCGTTTGATGATTTTCCTATGGATGTGGACGGATATTTTTTTCCCGAGTCGCCGGTTGTTTTATATAAATCCGGCCGGGTTGCAAAAGTGCCCGTAATCATTGGTTGGAATTCTGAAGAATCTAATTGGAAATCTATTCTTGGCAATGCTGAACCGACCAAGGAAAATTATACGAATGCGGTTAAAAGATTATATCCCGCCAATGCGGATGAGGTTTTAAAATTATATCCTGTCAGCAATGATTCAGAGGTTTTGGAAGTCGCAACATCTCTGGCGAGCGATCGTACAAATGCTTTTGGATCCTGGAGATGGGTTGATCTGCATGCAAAAACCAACAGTCCTGTTTACCGTTATTTTTTCACAAAAGAGCGGCCGGAATTAATGGCAGATATTAATAAACCACAACAGCCTGATTCCAATGGAAAAATGACTGAGAAAAATTTCAGTGGACTGGGTTATTTCAAAGGGGCCGTTCATTCTGCAGAAATTGAATATGCACTTGGCAATCTCCCGGGCAACAGGGTCTACGACTGGCAGCCGGCGGATTATATGGTATCGGCCGTTATGCAGGGTTATTTTGTGAATTTTATTAAATCAAAAAATCCCAATGGAATTGGGCTGCCTTATTGGCCATTATATCAAAGCTGGCAAAAGGATCCTATCATGTATATCGGGTTTGACACCCACCGCGCGGCGGACAAAACAAGGGAACGATACCTGTATTTTGAAAAGATCACGGATAACTGACACATTAATTATTAACGATCGATGATTAAGGATTAATAATAATTATTAATCCTTAATAATTGATAATTTATCATCCTATTTTTAATACAACGTCGCCTTGTTGTGGGTGTCCCGTGCAGGTCAGTGTGAGGCCACGCGCGAGATCTTTGTCGGTCAGCACTTCATTGTTTGACAGCCATACAGTTCCGGATTTACAAAGAGCGGCGCAGCT
>DASXNJ010000013.1:0-6382 GCA_036495145.1 Puia sp. | reverse complement strand
GCCGAAGGGTTTTTTATGTGCGGAAGAGGAGATTCGAACTCCCACGCCAGTTACGGCGCTACCACCTCAAAGTAGTGCGTCTACCAGTTTCGCCACCTCCGCAGCCAGGACTTTAAAATGGACTGCAAAAATAGCTCTTCCCTGTTAAAATTCCCACAGCAGATTTCGTGAAAGAATCAAATTTTAGGCAGAATAATCCTGAACGTGGTGCCCTTACCCAGATCCGACTGTTTTACAAATAATTCACCCTTATGGTATGTTTCAATGATTCGTTTTGACAGGGTTAATCCAAGCCCCCAACCTCTTTTTTTTGTTGTAAATCCCGGATCAAATACACGCCTCACGTTTCCTGGTGAAATGCCCCTGCCTGTATCGCTGATATCAATCGTAACCTGCTTTATTTCATCCCTTATATTAATATTAATATGCCCTTTACCCTCCATCGCATCCAGCGCATTTTTTAATAAGTTCTCGATCACCCAGTCAAATAAAGGCGGTGAAATATTTGAATCAATATGATCGTGGCCGTTGGTTTCAAAACTGAACTGCACTTTGGATGTTGTTCTTCTGCGCATATAATCCAGCATTTGCTGAATCTGTGGTATCAGATCGGACTTCTCGAGCTGGGGAATGCTTCCGATTTTACTAAAACGGTCGGAAACCAGTTTCAGCCTGTCCACATCTTTTTGTAATTCGGAGAGCGTTTCATCCGGTGTGCCCTGTTCCTTCAACATTTCAATCCAGCCTTGTAAAGATGACAGGGGTGTGCCTAACTGATGAGCCGTTTCCTTAGCCATGCCCGCCCAAACCTGGTTTTGCGTAGCGCGGTTATGCGTACTGATGGAATAAATAATAAAAAATATCAGCACGGCTACCAGCATTAACTGGACGAGGGGATAGTAGCGAACCTGATCGAGCAGGATAGTATGTCCGTAGTAATACCGGTTGGCTGTATATGGCGAATCGCTCCATTTTATTTCCAGGGGGTGATTTTGCGAGCGATAAATTTCAAGTTGTTTGGAAAGATAATTTTTATCGCGTTCAACTTTTATCGTGTCCAGGTTAAAATAACTGATGATACTGTCCTGTTCATTGGTTTCAATGATGGGTATGGAATGCTGTTCATTCCGTATCAGGTTAGGCAGCGTCAGGTCCGGATTTAAAACCGCTTTACTGGCCGCCAGCCATTGTTCAATTTTCTGTTGTTCCTCTCTGCGGATCTTCTGGGCAAGAAATTGCGAATAAAAAATCGTTGCGCATACGATGGCAATTCCAAGAAGTGCCAGCAGCCAGCGCCAGTTAAATCTAAATCCGCTCATGCCACTAATGTAGTTAAAGCGCGTGAAATCATATTTCACTTATCAATTACGACGCAATGCCTTATTTTTGGCGCTCCCTTTTTTATTCCCTAATTCAAAACAGGTTGGCTAAAGTATCGGTTGTCATTATCAATTTTAATGGTCGTAAATACCTTGAACAATTCCTTCCTTCTGTGTTGGCAACTACTTACTCAGATATGGAACTCGTCGTTGCAGATAATGCGTCTACCGACGATTCGCTGCATTTTCTCAGGGATCGTTATCCCCATATCAGGATCATTGAACTGAAGAGAAATCACGGGTATGCCGGTGGTTATAACGAAGCGCTGAAGCAGGTAAAGTCGGATTATTACGTTTTGTTGAATTCGGATGTGGAAGTAACTCCCGGATGGATTGAACCTATCATCGAATTAATGGATGGGGATCAATCGATCGCAGCCTGTCAGCCAAAGATCCTGAGTTATCATAAAAAGGATCAGTTTGAGTACTCGGGCGGAGCGGGTGGGTGGCTGGACTGCCTGGGCTACCCCTTTGCCAGAGGGCGGATTTTTGATATCTGCGAGGTGGATAATGGTCAATATAACGATGTGCAATCTATTTTCTGGGCGAGTGGAGCCGCTTTGTTCATAAAGGCCGAACTGTTCCACGAAGTGAAAGGTTTCGAAACCTATTTTTTCGCGCATATGGAAGAAATTGATTTATGCTGGCGACTGCAGTTGCTGGGATATGGTATCTATGCCTGTCCGGCTTCGGAGGTCTACCACATAGGCGGTGGAACTTTACCGAAAGGAAACGAGAGAAAAGTATTTCTGAATTTCCGGAATAATATGATCATGATGGCTAAAAATCTCCCGAAACGTCAGTCGTTCTGGAAGATCCCACTTCGGGTTCTTATGGATTTTACATCGGCTTTTAAATCCCTTTTTGCAGGGCAGGCAGTGTATTTTGTAGCTGTTTGGGAAGCTCATGCGGCATTTTTTAAGTGGCTGATTTTTAACCGGAGGAGCAGCGTTTTCCCCGTAAATCGGAAGGGGAAAATATCGGGATGGTACCAGCATAGTGTGGCCTGGAAGCATTTTGTGGAGGGAAAGGTAACTTTTGATGAAATTGTCGGAAACAAAAGATGATTTTTTGACTGAATCTGCTATTTTTGCCCTGCAAATAACTGATTCTTATGAGCGAAGAAGTAGAAGAATACAAAGACCCCAAGTTGAAAGATATTTCCTACAACTGGGTGAACTCTTCGGTTTTTCTGTTTTACCTGGAAGTGTTTTGCATCATAGCCCTTCTGTTGGGCGGATGTTATGGTTTATATACCCACCGGTATAAGGGCAAGCCGGAAGTGGTGGTTCCGGCCAATACACAGTATACCCCTGAATACAAGTAGCAAAAAATTTCAAAAGGCGGCAGGGAATACTTATTTTTGCTGCCCTCTACAGTTCTTATGATCGGTTGAAATGCGGAAGTAGCTCATTTGGTAGAGCGCGACCTTGCCAAGGTCGAGGTGGCCGGTTCGAGCCCGGTCTTCCGCTCAGCGATTCTCCCGCCTCAAGCGGGAGATTTTTTTTTTAGAGTTACCCTGGTGGCGGAACAGGTAGACGCGCAGGACTTAAAATCCTGTCTGCAGAAATGCGGGTACGGGTTCGATTCCCGTCTGGGGTACATTCAAGCAGAAGGCTTAAAGCTTAAGGAGTAAGGCATCCAATGGCCGGATTTAGATCCGGCTTTTTTATTTTTTTTGATATAGGTTAATTTTTATTGTTATTCTTTGGTTTTGGCTACGTTAATTAACACGGTTAGAAAAAATCCTGTATGTTTAGATCCAGGCTCTGACACATTTGAACAATGATTTGTACCCCAAGATTGCTTTTGATCCGGATCGCGGCTGTATTGTCTGTGTGCATTCCCGTTTGCTTATTTGCACAGCAACCGGTTTTCTCACCTGAACCCCAGGATTCCCTAAAACTGGCCAGACTTCTGGCCCTGTATGAGCAACAATACAAATCAGATATTGAATTACTCCCTTCCCAGTACAGGAAAGATATAGAAGAAGCATACAAACTTCGATGGAATAATATCCGTGAGAAATTTGATGATAAGGAAATCTACACCGATTCGGCGGCCCAGAATTATCTGAACCGGCTCATTGCAGAAATCAGAAGGGTCAATCCGGATTTGCCCTTGGGTTTTACCTGTTATTTCTCCAGAACGCCGGTGCCCAATGCCGAATATATAGGAGAAGGAATCATTCTCTTTAACATGGGTTTGTTCACCAGGCTGAATAATGAAGGAGAAGTAATTTTTATTCTTTGTCACGAGATTTCACATTACGTTCTGCGACATTCAGAACATCGCATAGAGCAATATGTGGCGACCCTGAATTCAAAAGAAACACAGGAGGCCCTTCGTAGTATAAAAAAATCGGAATATCAGAAAGGTCAGCAGCTCGAAAGTCTTACTAAAGGACTCACATTTAACAGCCGCCGGCATAGCAGGGATCACGAATCACAAGCCGACTCGATGGCTGTGGAGTTGATGCGTCACACATCATATAGAGTTTCGAATGCGATGTCAGCATTGGCTTTGTTGGATACGATCGACAACGATCCATTGAATATGTCAGTCCATCTGCCCGATGTTTTCAACAGCCCTGAATTCCCTTTCAAAAAAAGATGGATCTCTTACGACCAGGGTTTGCTTGGTGGTCATGCCGTATTGAAAAAAGAAGCGACGGCAGATTCCCTGAAAACCCATCCGGATTGTCAGAAGCGTATTGCGCTTCTGACCACGTTAACAAAATCCTGGTCACAACCGGCAGCCCGCAATTTTTTAGCAGACTCTATTCAATTTTTATCCTTGCAAAACCGCTTCAGGTATGAGACCATTGAATATTGTTATCAGTCAAAAAATTTTACGAGATCTCTCTTCCTTACATTGGAATTACTAGCCATCCATTCCGATGATCCCTGGCTGGTTACTGAAACAGGATTGGTTTTTAATGGAATGTATAACGCACAAAAAAAGCATGCGCTCAGTAAAGTAGCTGATCTGCCCGGTCCTTATTTCACGGAAAACTATAATCTGGTATTGCAGTTTATACAAAATCTTTATCTCGATGAAATGATATCCATCAATTACTACTTCATGAAGAAACACGATCCGCAATTGAACTTTTATAAACCCTTTCACACCACATTTGAAACCACTCAGCAACTTTTTAAAAATTAACCCTTAAAATAACCGTATGGACCACCTTCCAAGAAGAGGACAATTCTTTTTTTCTTTGATCCTGATTTTCCTGGCCAGTTTTTTTGCTAAACAGGCGACTGCTCAGGATAAACTGAGTTTCGATAAAGTGTATACCGTTTATTTAAGAAACAGTGGTACTATAACCCAACAGGGTCAGATAAAAGGATATTTTTTCCTTTATCAGAGTGATAAAGTAGATAAACACACCAACGAATATACATTACAGATACTGGATGAAAACCTGAACAAGGTGAGCAGCATAAAATTTGAGGACTCCAAAACGCTCAGCCTGCTGGAATCGGCGTATGATGGCTCCAGTATCTCTTTTCTTTTTAAGAATGTAGAATCCAATACGCTGGACATGAAGATCTATACCCTGGATGGAAAATTAAAATTCACTTATTCGCGTCCTTTCGACAAGCAGACAGAAGATCTCATGAAACAATATGCAGCCATGCATACTGACCAGGGCACGAATAAAAATGTTTTCGATATCAGGGGCAGTGGCTATGTTTCGGTTTTACCACTGAGGGATGGGAGCCAGCGTTCTTATGAAGTGGATTTTTATTCGTCGCAAAGCAAAAAACAATGGACTTACACGCCGATGGACGAAGAAAAATATGCTCTCGCAGAATACCTCGGCAGCACGGATAGCCTGGTTATTATTGAGGTCATGAAGAAAAACAGAGCGCTCAGCGGCCAGGTTACGTCACACCTGGTTGGTTTAAATTTTATAACCCGGAAAAAAGTTTTTGAAATCGAGGAGGGCCGGGAACAATATAAGATCGTGCCGGCAAATGTCTCCTCGCTTCCCAATGGAAATATTCTTGTGATGGGATCTTATTACGACAAGAACGAGAGCATTGTGAAGGATTATGGACTCGGTATCGCGATGTATGAATTATCCGGTTCCGGTAAAGTAATCAACAAGTCGTACAATTCATGGGAGGGAGATTTTTCACGGTTTCTGCATACCGGCAGCAACGGTAAAATAGACGATATCGGATATTTGTATGTGCACCGGATGATTAGGACGCCGGACAATAATTTATTTGTGGTTTGCGAAGGCTATAAAAAACAGGCAAGCGCCGGTGGTATTGCATTAAGTGTACTGGTGGGTGCTCCTTCGGGGGCTACAAAGGTTGTCGTGACGGATCTGGTGATTATGCAATTCGATCCGCAATACAAAATAACCGGGGCAACAATCTATCCGAAAACACACAATACGGCAGTTGGTGGTGCGGCTAGTGACTATAACAGTCAGCATGCTCTTGCTGCTGTAATTAAAGCGCTTGGCGGCTTCGACTATGAATTCACGACCGGGGAGCCTGACAATTCCAATTTTACTATCTGTTATAAAAACTCTGAAAAGACGTCGGATTATAAAGGAAAAACTTTTAATTCGATCCGTTATACGGGCACCAAATTCACAACAGATAAGATCGAGTTGAAAACAAATGCCAGCGACTCGAGAGTATTTCCTGCGAAGCCGGGTTCTGTAATGATCCTTGAATTTTTCAAAAAAGAGAAAAAAGTAGACTTACGGTTAGAGAAACTGGGTTAGAGAGCTTGTAATTGGAAACAGAACTATTATATATCCAAAATGTATTTTTGTTTTAACAGCCCTTTCAATATGAAGAAAACATCCGTACTGATTGTTTGTGCCTTTTTGTTTTTTGCATGCAGCAAGTCCACCAGCCCAAATAATCCAAATCCTCAGATAAGTCCCCAGGATTCAACAGGAATGGTAAGCAATTCCTTGCTCGTATACCCTGACAGCAGTTACTACAAGGCCACATTTCAATATGACGTTA
>DASXNJ010000012.1:0-9521 GCA_036495145.1 Puia sp. | reverse complement strand
AACATAACCGACCATGCCAGCAATTTTTTCGCAAGGATGATATTTACCATGCCAATGCCCGTCATGGCCGAAGTGCCGTTGATGACGGAGAGACCTTCCCGGATCTGAATATCGAGGGGTTTAAGACCTGTTTTTCTAAGAACCGTTGCCGTATCCTGCCAGCCTGATTCATGCCAGACCCTTCCTTCTCCGATCAGATTAAGACCTAAATGCGCAAGCTGTACAAGGTCGCCACTGGCTCCAACACCACCATGTTCAAAAATGCAGGGGACGATTTCTTTATTTATAAAAGCGGCCAGAAGTTCTACCAGACTGATATGGATTCCGGAATATGCCTGCATGAGACTATTCAATCTGGCTAACAGGACAGCCCTGCCAAGGAGGGGGCTCAAAGTATTTCCCATTCCTGAGCTATGGCTGCGGATAAGATTATATTGAAGCTGGAGCCGGTTTTCGTCACTGACCTTGTATTGGGCCATCGGACCGAATCCTGTGTTGATGCCGTAAATCAGTTTGCCTGTTGAGAAATGTTTCAGGAATTGAAAACTGGCATCCACATTTTCAAGGGCAACAGGATTCAGGGTAATTTGATCCGCCTTAAAAACTATATCTGAGAAATTGATAAGAGAAAGACTCCGCGATCCGATTTCTACCATGAAAGTGGTCTGTTTAAAATGCCCAAGCGCAAAAAAAGCGAATTAAGATCAAGTCGGCAAATTTTTATTAAGGCTTAAGGCTTAAAGCTTAAGGCCTAAAGCCTAAAGCCTAACGCCTAACGCCTAAAGCAATCTGGAAAGAATGAAAGGTAATTGTATTGGATAACATATAGATTTTCAAATTAGCCTTAAGCCTTACGCCTTACGCCTTAAGCCTGACAAAGGCTTCTTATTTAAACAGACTATCAGATAATCCCTTATTAATAGTATAATCCAGATATGTTATTTCAATTTTTCCCCGCTGATTTTTCCGGGGCTCAGTCAAATTATTCTTTGCCGAGCCGTCGTCATAATCAAAGGTGACACCTTTTGGCAATTTGAATTCCTGTGTACTGAAGCTGAAAACGATCCGGTCGGGTAATCCAATCGGAAGAAATTTACCGTAAAATAACTCCACTTCATTGGTGCCATTCTCACGGGTCGTCGTTTTTGCTTTCAAAACAATCATTCGTTTATAATCAATATACAGGGTGGCCAGCACCAGATCTGCGTTTTCGTCGGCAGGCAGCAGTTTAATGATGCGTACAGGAATTCCCTGTATCAGATCGGTACCGCCATCCAGGACTGTGTAGTGACTATTCACCAGGCTGTACATACTGATACTGACTGTTTCCTTAGGAACCAGTGAAATCCCATTTTGATTCCTGATTTTTATCTTGTCGGGCTGCTTATAATAAATTTTAACAACGGCGTCCGGGACTTTCAGAAATGAAATTTCAGTTTTAAATTTTGCATCCGCTTCATAATCGTTTATTTTTTCCAGACTCGAGCGTATTCCCTTCATTAATGTACTGGCATCCTGGGCACGGGCCGCATGAAAAACAAACGAACAAATAAAAAGTGAAAACCAATATTTTAAATTCATTCATTTTTAATTTTAGCTTTAGGCGTTAGGCGTTAAGCGTTAGGCGTTAAGCGTTAAGCGTTAGGCTTTAGTCCTTCAGCTCAAAATGTCCTTTTTATTAAAAGAATACACTGCCGCAGAAACGAAACCAATAATATACAACACAAGGATCAGGCTGCTTTTTCCGATGGCACGGATATTTTCAATGGTACCCGGAATGGACGACCCGGTCGTATCAACCTTACTATAAAAAAAACCTTTCCAGGCGAGCATATGGGAAGTAAAAAGAAAGGGTTTGATGGTGCGATCATACAGTGGAATCTGCATTTCGGATAAAATAGTAAAAACAATCACGATACTGATGGTAGAGACGATCGGCCCAATGGAATTATCGGCAAATACCGAAAGAAGAAAAGCCAGGGCGGCCACCGTGGTGAGTGCCAGGGTAGCAAAGCAAAAAGCTGCCAGGTATCTCCAAAGGACATCGTTGCTGCGAATGATTTCCAATGCATCATTTCTTGCGATCAGGATATCGTTCGTTCCGAATATCAATATGCTAAGCAGAAGTGATATAAATGCCAGCCAGATCAGCAATAAGGCAGTATAAATAACCGTCGCCATAAATTTAGCCAGCATGAGTCCGGTGCGGCTGATGGGTTTGCTGGCAATCAGCCGGAGGGTACCCATATTGGCTTCGCCTGCAATGGAGTCTCCGGCAACCAGTGCAATCAGCAGGGGAATATGAATCAGCAATAAATTCAGTATTACAAAACAAACAAAATAGCCATTCAGGATGTTCGCAACGGGTACGTCAAGCGTATCTCTCAAACTGCCGGTTATGAATTCTATATAAGATTGTCCGTCGAATTTCAATGCAATCTGAATGATAATGACCATCGCGGCAATCGCACCGAAACTGATATAGGTTCTGGGCTTCCGGAATATTTTTAAAAGTTCAATCTGTAAAAGCTGCCACATATTGTTTACTCCGGGTTAAGGATAAAAATTGTGCTTCCAGCGAATTTTTTGCCTGGAGCGATAACACATTTATTTCTAACTGCACCAACGATCGGTTCAATTCTGGTATCAGGTGCCTGGGTAATTGAAAAATTAAATGATGATTTTCTTTTTTTATCAGGTAGGAGAACCATAAGGTAGTTTCAATCCGGCTGGCGGCAACTGCCAGGTCATCAACCGTAACCTCCACAACGGTCTTTGCGGGATCCACCAGAGAATCCACCGTTCCTTCAACAATTTTCTTTCCTTCATCAATGATCAGCATACGGTTTGATATCTGTTCGATCTCGTGAAGCAGGTGGGAAGAAACAATAACGGTTTTATTGAGATGCCGGCTTAAATGGAGTATCAGGTTTCGCATATCAGCAATGCCCTGCGGGTCCAGACCGTTTGTTGGTTCATCCAGGATAATGAGTCTTGGATTGTGAATCAATGCAACGGCAATCCCTAAACGCTGCTTCATACCCTGTGAAAATGTTTTCACCAGATCGCCTTCCCGGCCTGCAAGTCCCACCATTTCCAATTGTGCATTCAGTTCCTTTTTAGTATTGCCGGATCCGCTCATGCGCGCAAAAAGTGAAAGATTTTCATGGGCAGACAGATATTTATACAGATCAGGTTTTTCGATCATCGCGCCAACCTGACTCAGAATTTTTTTTCTTTCTCTATCCAGGTCTAATCCGAAAATTTTTATGTTCCCTGAGGTCGGCCTGACCAGGGTAAGTAACATACGTATAGTGGTTGATTTACCCGCGCCGTTCTGACCCAGGAATCCGTATACATCGCCCTCCTCAACACTGAATGACAGATCATTCACTGCGTCATGGCTTTTGAATTTCTTTGAAAGGTGGGAAACAGTTACTAATGACATCTGCGGAATGTAAAGTACAACAGAAACTAATTCCCTTTGTTCATTCCGGAAATAGCAAACCGAAATGGATGTTAAAAATATATTTAAAAAAACCCCCTTCCATGGTTCCCGTCCTGAAATGGGAACCGGATTTTATGAAAACAGACTGTCGTTTATGCAATTTCAAAAAGTTTTGCATCCTGATCTGAAACATCCCATATGCGACCCGTATTATTCCTTATTACGCTGATATTTTCAATTTCATCCATTGCCCAGGTTAAAAAGCTAACTGCTGAAACAACCGTCAGTAATGTTACCATATTTTCCTCGGGTGCCCGTGTGGAGCGGTCTTCTATAGTTAATATTCAGGCGGGACGAACTGAAATTTCATTTACAGGACTGAGTAATCAGCTGGAACAGCAAACCGTTCAGTTAAAGGCTGATGCAAATATCACTATGCTTTCTATCCAGACAAACAAAGACTATTCAAGCGTACGGAAAATTGATCAGGAAGAGAAAGATCTGATCGGACTGAGCAGTGAGGCAAAAGACAAACTGAATCAGGATACCAGACTATTGGATGTTTATAAGAATGAAGAAACCATGCTGATCAAAAATCAGGTTATCGGTGGACAGGCAGGGGTGAAGGCTTCAGATTTAAAAGAGTCGCTTGACTTGCAAAGACAGCGTCTGACGGAAGTTTATGGAAAGCAAACCGAAATTCAGAAGCGACTGATAGCTGATCAGCATGAATTTGAAAAAGCCCAGCTGCAACTGGGTGAAATCAGCAAAAAGAAAGACAGCGTAAATAATATAATATATGTATTAATGGAAAGCAAGGAGACAAGAACTGTAAATTTTCAGTTACAATACAATGTAAAGGACGCCGGCTGGTATCCTACGTACGATGTGCGGGTGGATGAAGTGACAAAACCTTTAGATGTATTGATGAATGCGAATGTATTCCAACGCAGTGGCGAAACCTGGAAAAATGTTTCACTTCTCCTAAGTACGGGCACACCCAATGATAACGCGACGCCTTCGCCAATTCAGCCATGGACAATTGGGTTTTACGATCCCTCTGTTTCCATAAGGGGACAAGTCAGCAACGGAACGGTGTCCGGAAGAATTACCGATGACAAAAACCAACCCGTTTCCGGAGCTACAGTTTTGGCTGGAGGGGGTAAATTAAATACGCTGACGGATGAAAATGGCTTTTTCAAATTACAGAATGTATCAAACGGTGAAATTATCCAGATCAGTAGTGTTGGGTTTGAGAGGAAAGTGATCGTTGCCAGGTCCGGATATTATTCGATCGCACTGGACCGCGCCAGCACATCTCTGAACGATGTTGTGGTAACAGGATATGCTACTTCTTCAGATTTGCAAGGCAGTGTACCGGGTGTGGCAGTTTCCCGCAATATGAAACGAAAAACAGAGTCTTTGCAAACAGTTTCAGTAATTACACAGTTCCAGCCTACAACAACCGTATTTAAAATAGACGATAAATACACATTGGAAACAGACGGAAAAACTACCACGATTGGAATAAAACAATTTGATGTACCATCCCAATATGATTATTATTCAGCGCCGAAAATTGACCCTTCCGTTTTTTTGACGGCTAAAATAGTTAACTGGCAGGACTATGATCTTCAATCCGGCGAGGTCAGTTTATATTTCGAAGGAACATATCTCGGCAAAACCTACCTGGATCTTGGCGCTGCAGCAGATACCATTTCACTTTCTCTAGGCAAAGACAACGGAATAAAGGTTTCCAGAAAACTGGTGAAAGAATACAGTTCAAGAAAGTTCATAGGAGCGAACCGCACGGAAACAAAGGACTATGAGATCAGCGTGTATAATTCCAAACACGTGCCCGTAACCCTTCGCATCGTTGACCAGTTTCCACTTTCTACGAATAAGGAAATAAATGTGGACGACGTAAAGGCGCCGGAGGCCCAATCAGATAAAGAAACCGGAATTCTTAACTGGGTTATTTCAGCTCAACCTGGTCAGGAAAAGAAATTACAGTTTGGATATAGTGTGAAATATCCCAGAGACAGGACAGTCGTTCTGGAATAAAATTCAGTTATAATATAGATCGGATGAGTCCGCCTTCGGCACGAATGGCAGCTCCATTGGTAGCAGATGCGAGCGGACTGGCAAAATAAACCACTGTATCTGCAATTTCATCGACAGACGCGAAGCGTTGTAAAAGAGACGTGGGCCGCATATTTTTAAAGAAGTCATTTTCCACTTCTTTTGGGGAGATGTTATCTTTTTTTGACAGGTCTTCAATAAATGTGCTGGCACCTTTTGACATTGTCGGACCAGGTAATATGGTATTTACGGTAACTTTTGTGCCCTTCGTCAATTCTGCAAGTCCCCTGCTAACGGCGATTTGCGCAGTTTTTGTTACTCCGTAATGAATCATCTCATCCGGAATAAAAACGGCAGACTCGCTGGAAATAAAAATGATCCGGCCCTCATTTTTTTCCAGCATTTTCGGAAAGTAATGCCTTGCCAGACGGACACCACTCATAACATTTACTTCGAATAATTTAAACCAGTCTTCATCGGGAATGTCCTTGAAAGGGACTGGTTCAAAAATCCCCGTATTGTTGATCAGAATATCCAGATCCGGGATTCCCTTTATCAGTTCATTCACTTCGGCCACTTTGGAAAAATCCGCTGGAATTCCCATTACATTCGAACGGGGAACGAGTTTTTTTAATTCTATAACTGCCTGATTTACCGAATCGGATGTCCTTCCATTGATGATTACTTTTGCCCCTTCCTGCAGAAGCCTTTTGGCTATGGCGAATCCGATGCCCGCAGTGGAACCACTTACAAAAGCAATTTTGTTCTGTAGTTTCAGATCCATCTGATTTTTTTTTAAAGTTAACAATCATCGGCCAACCATGAACGCTCGACGCTTAACGCTTAACGCTTAACGCTTAACGCCCAACGCTCAACGCCCAACGCTCAACGCTTAACGCTTAACGCCCAACGCCCAACGCCCAACGCTCAATGCCCAACGCTCAACGCCCAACGCTCAACAGTTAACAGTCAAGACCGTGAAACAATTATGGAAAATCATTGTTATCAGTGAATAATATTGCCAAAAATAAAATTTTACTATATGAGCAGTTCCAATACAAATTCTTCTATTGAAATAAAAAAGGAAGTGAATTCAACTGTGTATCTGTTGGCGGGTGAGCGTCGTATCAACCGTCTCGGATATGGCGCCATGCAATTGACCGGACCGGGCGTTTGGGGCGATGCGCCTGATCGTGCGTTAGCAAAAAGGGTTCTTAAAACTGCCATTGATTATGGTGTCGACTTTATTGATACGTCTGATGCCTACGGTCCGTATACCAACGAGGTCCTGATACATGACGCATTGAAAGATGATTATGATAAAATTCTGATCGCAACGAAGGGCGGTTTTGAAAGAACAGGGCCAGGACAATGGGTGACAAATGGCAAGCCCGAATATATCCGGAAAACAATTGAAGGAAGCCTCAAACGTCTACAGATATCACAAATTGCTCTCTGGCAGCTTCACCGCGTTGACCCAAAAGTCCCGGTGGAAGAAACGCTTGTGCCCGTGGCCGAAGCGGTTGCAGCAGGTAAAATCAAATATGTGGGATTGTCTGAAGTAGACATAAACGATATCGAACGCGCCAGAAAGGTACTGCCCATTGTGTCTGTGCAGAATTTATACAATCTCGGAACCAGGAAGTGGGAGAAAGTTCTTGATTATACCGCAAAGGAAAATATTGCATTTATTCCATGGTACCCGCTTGCGTCCGGCCCACATAAACTGCAGGATGTCATTGGACGGATCGCGACGAAATACAAGGCAACAACTGCCCAGATTGCGTTGGCGTGGTTATTAAAACGTTCTGAAAATATATTGCTTATTCCCGGAACCAGTTCTTTGGAACATTTAAAGGAAAATATGGAAGCTGTACATTTTGAGTTGACGGATGAAGACTTCAAATCTTTGTCGTCTTGAAAACGAAGGAGGATCCTGAAATAATGAATTCACAAATGGTTTATTTTCTTTTTTCTTCCGGGAACAGATCCGCTGCATAAGGCACCAACCTGAAGCCTTCAATCAGATTGTCATCGGTCAGCGCCAGCAGAAGACTCAATGTCTGGTGCGGGAATACAGCCTTGTAAACATTGAAGCCACTGTCCTGTTTCAGCAGATTCAGTGATCTCAATTCGCCAAATTGAATATGCAAACCCGAAAAGACGGCCCGGGTCTTTTCGATGGGCAGTTTTTCTTTGAGTTCGTCTGTATACATCTGAAAAATACTGTCCGGCTTCTCATCATTGTAAAAAACCAGAAACCGGTCTGTTATGATTTCATAATTTTTTTGCGCAACAGCAGGCAGCGTTGAAAGACCTACGACTGTGTATAATAAATATTTAATCAAATTCCTCAATGATAAAGTTCACTTTATGAATGATAAAGCTAAATCATTGCAGAGGAAAATGATCGTCGTATTAGCTAATACTTTAAAGCCCGGTAACTGGAGTATTTCAAACTCATCCGCATCAGTTCCTGTCCTGTGTTATAGTTGACCTGCAGTGAATAGTTCGCCGAACCTCCGCCAATGAAATATTCGTTTCCTTCCTTTTTAACGGAACCGGCGAATTGTATAAAATTGTCGGGAATAGTGAATGCCCTAAAACTGCTAATCGTTTTGGCGCTTTCATTCAGCTGGAATTCATCGATCCTGCTATATGCGCGTAAACTGTCATGGCCATTGTCTACCAAAATCAGGGTTTTTCCGTTTTCTATCAGCCTTGGGTAATGCTGGCGAAGGAATATCTGATCCGGCGTCAATGCGAAATCACTGTGATTCCCGCCCAGGCGCCAGATGATCTGCCCCGACTGACGATTTAGTTTTACAATCTCATTCAGATTCCGGAATGAGACGATCAGGTTATTATCCAGTGAATCCACACAGATCGAATTCAGGTGCATATAATCGAGCAGGGTGGATGAATCCCGGAAGTTATTATTTTCCTGGCTCGCACTATATAGCTCAGGGTATTGGGTGCCGTCCCATTGAAAAACGACTTCACCATTTAATACTTCCTGAATAATACATGCCGCGACTTTTACACCCACTGCCGGATGGAGACTGTCGGGAATATTGATGGGTGTTTCCGCATAGTAGGTTTCATATATATAATGTTTGTCAGCCAGAAATATAAATTCGTGAACGTCTAATTTATTCTGAAGGTTTGCGTCGACAGTACCAAAGGATTGCAATTTAACCGAATCGAGAATATTGAGATTGGAATCACAGACCATTTCATAACCGAGTTCTGTTCCGGTTGTTCCGTCCAGCAAGGAAACTCCTTCCGTATGAAAATAGGTGTACCGGACCACACCGTTTACATTCCATTTCTGAAGATTTTCGACATCGGTACCGACGGATACTTCACGCTTTATAGACCCCCGCTGATCCAGAAAAAATAATTTCCCGTCCGTATTTGAATTGAGCGCCATCAATATTTCTCCTTTCACTGAAGTGCTGTCATCGCCGGTAACCGAGTAGAAATTTGCATCTGTTACAATCGTTGTCGTGTCGACTATGGGTTGCACGGAAGTAATTACAGGAGGAGCGGAGTTCATGGGCGCTGTTTTACTACATGCCCAAAACAGCAGACCACAAATAAATGATAACAGGAACTGAGTAGATTTTTTCGAAATCATGATTGAATGGTTTAAAATGATAAATAAATTCATATCAGATTTCAAAAGCAGGTCTAGAGCAGTATATCGACATAAAAAAAATGTTGCCGCGCCCGGACATTTCAGGTTGAGTACGTCTTATGAAATAAGGAGGTTGCTGAGAAAGGATTGGCTGTAACGAAGGGTTAACAACAAAAAAAGGGTTCCAGTACAAACTGAAACCCTTTTAAGTGTGGGAGCACACGGGTTCGAACCGCGGACCCTCTGCTTGTAAGGCAGATGCTCTGAACCAGCTGAGCTATGCTCCCTTTTAAGGACTGCAAAGATAGGGTCTAAAAACTTTCTGCAAAATAAATTCCTTGTATATTTGCA
>DASXNJ010000011.1:0-9140 GCA_036495145.1 Puia sp. | reverse complement strand
TACTGGCCCGTTGCTAAAAGTACAAGCGTACACGCTTCTACGATTTGAATTCCCTTCCCATTGAGAATTTTTTCAAATTCCGGATTTTCGGCTCCCGGATTAAATATGACGCGATGGGGATGCTGCTCGAGGATATAATTGTAATAATTTTTCTGATTTGCAGGATTCAGATAAAGCGTAACGGTATCCAGATCCTGAATGGGACGGGTCTCAGATTGTACGGGTACATCCCCTACGACAGCACTCGTTCTGCCAATGGCGATCACCGGATGTTGGTGCTCCCGCAATTTATTGACGGCAAGATAACTATACCTGGAGGGATTGGCGGATGCACCAAGAACCAGCGTTTTTTTAGATGTGGGAGGCATGGCTTATTAACAATGGTAAAGACGAAAAGTTTACTTAATGAGATTCAAGCTTATAATTCAAAGGCTGCATTTTAAACGAATTGACAGGAACACCATTTTTTTTTGCAGGATCCCATTTACCCGATTGAAGAACGATGCGAAGCGCTTCCTGATCCACTGAATATTCAACGGATTTCAGAATGTATGGATCCGTTATATTTCCTTCTTTATCTATCCCAAAAAAAAGTTGTACCTGACCCTGTATTCCCTTTGTCCGAGCCCGATCCGGGTATCTGAGCGTTTTCAACATATACTGCTCCCACTGGGTTTTTCCGCCGGGGTATTCAGGTTCTGTTTCGATTGCCGAGTCTGAATTATGACCCTGACTTTCAACCAGCAGATTTACGGATTTTATCAGGCTGTCTTCTGCAAAATCATATTGCCAAATGGCCACTATACTATCGTTGGGATATGTTTTGAATTTAAAGAAGCTGCCATTTTTTTTACCATGATCAAAAATGCCAGTGGAATCAATTTCACCGGACGAATTGTACCTGCAGAATCTACCATCCTGGATGGTGCCATCGTGATCAGTATAACGGGTTGATTTTACCAGTGAGCCCCATGTATAATAGTAATCCCATTGCCATTTGGTACTATCCGTTTCGTGTATCCATAAAATATATTTGGATGAATCCAGAACGGTTTGGTTCATTTTCGCATCCAGGGCATAAAATGCGTTTTTATCCTGCGCCACTGCAGAATAAGAAATGAGCACTATAAAAAGAATCAGAAGATTTTTCATACGACAATATAAAAAATTTTAGGTAAGGATATCATAAATCAGCAATAATTCAAACATCATACCACGGCGGATACTCAGATTTTATCGCCATGTGTCTGCCGGATGAGCCCACGAACAATAAAAGGGAACGGTTTCATGATACGGATCAGAAAAGTCGACCAAAATGGGTTTCCAAAAAAACGCTGAATGAGTCGTCCGGTTCTCAGCCTAGAAGAGAATTGCTGATTCCAGTCTCTCTTATATTTTAATTCCATTTCATCGCGCTTTATTTCATTATTCAAAAAAGCAGTAATGGACGCGGATGCGATTTTCGAAGCATGAAAAGCCATACTCATCCCATTTCCACAAAGCGGTGTGATCATACCAGCTGCGTCCCCCACAAATAGTACATTATTTTCTGTTTGGCTTTTTTTTGCAAAACTGATTTGTGCAATCGTTACAGGTTCATCGAATAAAAAAACTGCTTCTTCCAAAAGTTTCCTCAACACCGGATTAGTTTTTAATACTTTGTCTTCCATCTCCGCAATAGATTGCCCATGCATTTTCAGGTTTTTCGAATGCGTCAAATAACAAAGACAAAACCGATCGTCTTCAATTTTCGAGATTCCGCAATAGCCGCCGGGAAAATTATGCAGGGCGATTTGTGTGTCTGGCAATCGCGTCTTTACATGATATTTCACACCGACATAATTTTGGGTCTGACTTTTCAGGAATGACCTTTTCCATTTTACATCCAGATTGGCTTTTTTACCATAACAGGCACATGCAACTGTTGCTGTAAATAACCCGGTGCTGGTTTCTATTTGATGCATATCATGGTCAAAACGGATATTAATCACTTTGGTGTTTTCGAACAAATCCACGGATTCCCTTCGGGCGATCTCTGCCAAAGCGGCATCGAGTTTATACCTGCTGATACCAAAACCGCCTAACGGAAGTTTCTCATTGATGGATTCCCCATTGGGAGCTGTTATATAAAGTTGGTTTATTATCGGAAGCCCCCAATCTGATAATGGAAGTCCCAGATTCATCATGAAATCCCAACTTTCCATGCTTATATATTCACCACAAACTTTATGAAAAGGATAAGATTCTTTTTCGAACAGGCATATCCGGTAGCCTTTCCGGGCAAGTAATATAGATAACGAGAGGCCTGCAAGTCCTCCTCCCACGATGGCAACATCATATTTTCGGTTTGTATTCATGATCGCACGATGATCAGCCAGCGAAATGCCCATCTCCAACGGATCGTGTAGTTCGGGATCCCAGCCTGATCCAATAAAGAAATAAGCTCCTTTTTTTTGAAACTACGCAGAACTGATAAAGGCGCATCATTTTTTACAAGGTAAGATTTTGAAAAAAGAGAAGTTAATATACGGATCGAATAATAGGCAAATGCGTGCCGGTGCAGGTCATTGACAAAAAAGCCCAGAATGGCATTTTCAGACATCCAGTGAAACATATCTATGAGCTCATCGTCTTTGAAGTGATGACAAAAGAGGGAACAGAAAATAATGTCGGGTTTTGATTCGAAATGAACTTTTTTGTAATCACTTACCAGGAAACGAACAGGTTTACTCCAGTTTGAATTTTTTGCTACCTCAATGCAGTCTTCATTGATATCTATGCCCATTAATGAAAGTCCCGAAAAATGTTTCTTTGCTTTTTTTTCTATGGCTTTTAAATTATCGCCGCCGCCACAACCAATTTCACAAACCACTATCTGTGACATTTTCCCCGCCAGCTGGAAAAACCCCTCCGTTGTAATGGCATGACCTCCCAATTTTTGATTAATGACAGATAATTCGTGCAGATTTCGTTGAATATCTGTAGCTGGAATACCCGGCTGGTCAAGCAATTCAAGTGAATCTGCACGTGTGGAGAAATCCATATAATTATGTAAGAAATTAAATCTTCCCTGTCCTGCTCAGATGTTTTAGGAAAACAAAGTTATTCAGGAGGGAGATCCGACGATAAATGTTTCCATTGTCAGCCCCGGACCAAAAGCGGCGCCGAATACTTTTTGATTTTGTGATTTTTTCAAATCTGTTAATATTTCTTTTAGTACAAATAAAATGGTGGGGGATGACATGTTTCCATATTCCCTGAGAATCTGATAAGACATTTCCAGTTTTTCTCTGGGCAGGGAAAGACTCTTTTCAATGACTTCCAGAATCCTTTTGCCTCCCGGATGAATTGACCAATGAGTGATCTGATCCCTTGACAAACCATGATTAGTCAGTGCCTGATTAACCAGTTTTTCAAAATCCTCTTCTATCAACGATGGAACATAGCTGCTCAACGTCATGGCAAATCCGGTAGAGGATAATTCCCATGACATATCCTGCTTTCCCTTCGGCATCACTTCTCCGTAAAATCCGATCAGAGGAAAACCTTCGGATTGGTTCCCTGCGCCGGTAATCAGAACAGCAGCTGAACCATCTCCGAACAATAAACTGGAAGTAATATTATTAGTTGTGGCTTTTTGCTGAAAATGCAACGTACATAATTCCGTACAAACGATCAGGATCTTCGCACTTGGATCTGCCTGGGCTAATGAATCAGCAAGTTTAAGTGCATGAATTGCTGCATAACAACCCATAAAATTGATCGAAGTCCGAAAAATATTTTTTGGCAGGTTGAGTAATTCCATCAGTTGTAAATCCAGACCCGGCGCGCTTAATCCGGTACAGGTAACCGTAATCAGATGGGTTATTTCCTGTATGTCCATTTGATTTTCGAGACAGTTTCTAATAGCATTTGCCGAAAGGCCAACAGCATGACGGTTAAAAATTTTCATTCTTTCCTCAATAGAAGGAAATGGTTCCAGATTTTCGGCCGGAGGGTAAAAAGTCCAGTCTGCGGGTTCATCGCTATAGTCAGACAAAACAGAATACCGGCTTTGGATACCGCTCTGATGATATAAGTATTTCAGCGTTCTTCTTTCCTTCTCATTAAATGCATAAATACGACTCATGAAACGCAGGATATCGTTCTGCAGGTGTTTGCACTCCGGAACGGCAGTACCTATTGATATGATCTTGCTCGATCTGGTCATTTAACAATTTTTACAGGTACTGAATCAGAAATACAAGAATAAAGCCAACGCTTGAACACAACGATGCGATACCGTTCATACGCATCGTATGCCTGAAGTCTGCTTTTGCGGGATTTTTCCAGACCTGTGTCGCCCATATTATAAAGTATACGAGAACCGGAAGCATAGTGGTTGTAAAAACTAAAAATTCTTTTAATTCCAGGGAAGAAAAAAAGAAATAAGCCAATGTGGCAAAGGCAATCCCATACACAATTCCACAGAAAATAAATGTGCCTTTCAGGCCTAATAATGCACTGATTGTCCTTACACCATCCCTGGCATCGGTTTCATGCTGATATATCTGCGTCAGAGGATAAAATCCTCCGATCAGAAGAGATGCAGAAATCATTCCCAGGGTTGGCACATGAAGTGACAACAGGGGATGTGAACCGTGATAAACCATAAAAAAAACCAGGCCCCCCTGACATATCACTACGGTAAGAAAGCCGGTTATTGGATATTTTTTTAGTCTGACCGATCGGGCGCTGTACCCCCGGGAAGCGATAATATAAATGAAGGCAGCCAATACAAAATATAAACTGATAAAAAACCCCAGTATCAATGCCAAAGCATCCATGGCAAGGCTCACATATAAAAGCTGCCGGGAAGGCGGCAGGGGAGATTTTATACCACCGATACTGCCCTCATCGCGATCCATATAACTGTTATATCCATTACTGGATGGATAGATAAGAATATGCAGAATAATAAAAATCAGAATGGCTCTACCCGCCTCCGGTCGAACAACCTGGCCAAGGGCAAACCAATATACCGGCATGAGAAATAAGGAAAAATGAAAACGCAGTAATTGAATTGTGGAACGCTGAATTATCATTTTCAGAAAATTGATCTTATTGGATAAAAGATAATTTGACTAAGCGTTCTCAAGTCATTAAATAAGGTGTTTGCACTCAATACTGGAAAATACTTCCCATTCAGAGAAGTGTCCAATATTTAACTTATTGAATTACACCAGCTTACATGTTGGTACACATTTCGTTCCTCATATGTATGAAATCGATGTGTCAGAGGGATGGTGAACAGACGTCTAACAATCAATACAACTTTAAATAGTTTGTGAACTTATTAACTTGGACGGTTATTAAACGAGCATTCGAAGGGGTTCCTCCAGGAGCCCTTTTAGCGTTTGCAAAAACGCCGAGCCCGTCGCTCCATCTACTACGCGATGGTCACATGTCATAGTAAGTTTCATCACATTTCCCGGAACAATCACATCTTTTTTTACGACAGGAATTTGCTGTATTGAGCTGACCGCAAGGATACAGGAATCCGGAGGATTAATAATGGCAGTAAATTCATCTATACCAAACATTCCGAGATTGGATATTGTGAATGTGCTTCCCTCCCAATCGGCCGGTTGCAGTTTTTTGTTCTTTGCCCTGGCAGCGAAATCTTTTACTTCCTGGGATATTTGTGATAAGGACTTTGTATCGGCGAAACGAACTACAGGAACGAGTAACCCGTCTTCCACAGCGACTGCCACGCCAATATTGACATGATGGTTTACACGAATTTTGTCTCCCATCCAACTGCTGTTTACAGCGGGATGTTTTTTTAATGCAAGTGCAGTTGCTTTTAATACAAAATCGTTGAAGGATATTTTTACCGGAGCATTTTCATTTATTCTCGCGCGGCTGCTGACCGCCTGGTCCATATCTACTGTAATGGTCAGGTAAAATTCAGGAGCAGAAAATTTACTTTCGGCAAGTCGCTTTGCAATGACTTTCCTCATTTGCGAAACTGGAACATCATCAAAACTTATCTGTCCTGCTGCTGCTGTAGAAATTGCCGCTGCTTTTTGAGGTTCGGCAGTCGCGTTGGAGGCAGGAGAATATTCTGCTACATCCTTTTTAATAATTCTACCAAAATCGCCACTGCCATGTAATTGGGAAAGGTCGATACCTTTTTCAGACGCCATTTTTTTTGCAAGAGGAGAGGCTTTAATCCTGCCGTTACCATTAAGAGAATGAGGTTCTGATGCGACCGGCTCAGGTGATGATTTTTGTTGAGTCGTCTGAACTGCAGGTTCGCTGGCGGTTGCAGGAGAGGCTCCTTTATTTTTTGATGCGTCCACAACCTGTTGCACATTTACCTTTCCTTCTTCGCCTATAATGGCAAGCAAATCATTTACGGCTACCTTCTGACCTTTCTCAGCTCCGGTATATAATAATTTCCCCTCTTTATAACTTTCCAGTTCCATCGTTGCCTTATCGGTTTCGATATCAGCGAGTACGTCTCCTTTTTTAACCTGATCACCAACTTTTTTATGCCAGGCTGCAATCACGCCCTCTGTCATCGTATCACTTAATCTGGGCATCAGAATAACTTCCTGCATGGCAGAAATATCCAATGCGGGAGAAGAAGGTTTTTTTGGTTCTGAAGTAGCTGGTGTAGTTGCCGGGGCAGGTGCAGCCGTATTGGATTTTGACGGTGCCGCGGAAGCAGTTGCTGCAGTTCCACCGGATTTTACCAATGAGCTAATATCTTCGCCCGGTTTTCCTATAATGGCAAGTAAATCATTTACCTGAACCTTTCCACCCTTGTCAGTACCCGTGAATAACAAAGTACCATCCTTATAACTCTCCAGATCCATTGTTGCTTTATCGGTTTCCACTTCAGCAAGCAGGTCACCTTTTTTTACATTGTCGCCGACTTTTTTATGCCAGGCAGCGATCACACCTTCCGTCATTGTATCACTAAGTCTCGGCATTAAAATAACTTCAGCCATATAACTGGATAATTTATATTTTGGAACCTCGAAATTAAGGCAAAAACGTGAATGACAGGGTCGGGTAATGGATCAAACCTGCTGCAGCGCTGGAATTTCTTTCACATTCCCTGTGCGTTTGATTACTCCCCAGTGTTGCAATTCACCTTTTATAGCCCTTCTGAAAGATTTAAACAGAACATACCACATGAGCCATCGCCACACCAGCCTTTGGGGGATGAGCCAGACCAATTTGGCCGGATTCTCCTTTTCAAAACTAAATGCGAGGACCGCTACTGCCAAATCAACGGCCATAAAAACGAGATAATAGGTTCCAATACGGGCCGCATTGCCGGTTAGCAGCCCGACAAGCATAAAAAAATCGGCCAGAGGTATTACTGAAGGAATGATATATTGGAAAAGCAGGATGTTTGGCAGGGCAATCCATCCCAGGGATTTATTTTTCATACTGAAGAGCATGTCCCTGTTTTTCCAAAAAGTTTGCAATACGCCAAAGCTCCAGCGGAATCTTTGTTTTATAAACATCTTTACTGTTTCCGGTGCTTCTGTCATGGCTATAGCGCTATTTTCATTTTCAATAATATAATCGCATCGAAGCATCCTTATAGTGAGGTCGCAATCTTCGGCCAGGGTATCAGTAGCGAAACCTCCCGCTTCTTCGATTGCTTTTTTACGAAAGGCGCCGATGGCTCCCGGGACCACCGTAATGGCATTCACAAATGCAAATGCTTTGCGGTCAAAGTTCTGACTACTGATATATTCAATGGATTGCCAGCGGGTCAGGAGATTCACGGTGTTTCCGACTTTAACATTCCCGGCCACTGCACCCACTTTTTTTCCGTTGTGGTATTGAACCTCACCAAAATGCATCATCATCTTCGATGCGGCGTCAGAAAGCAATTTCGTATCTGCATCGATACAAATCACATAATCAGCTTCCGATAATTGAATTCCAAAATTCAGGGCCGAGGCCTTTCCTCCATTGGTTTTTGTGAATACACGAATTTTTGTGTTCCCTTCAAATGCCTGCTGAACTTTTTTAAATGTTCCATCCTTACTTCCATCATCTACAAATATGATCTCGAAATTGGGGTAATCTGTTCTAAGTAAATTTTCCAGGGAACTTACTGCATTTACCTCCTCATTATAGGCAGGCACAATGATACTAACTAAAGGAGCATCACGTCCATCCGGTTTCCAAAATGGTTTCAGACCATATTTCTTTTCCCACCGATGTTGTTTGCTTGCCATGACTGCCATAGAAAGTATACGGAATAAGGAAAGTATTATGAAAACAATGAAAACGGAAGTCAGCAGATGACTCCCCAGATAGGCAGACATGGCAAGGATATAATTCAATTGCAGTAAATAATAACCGCTTCCTTTAGGAACCGAAGGCATAAGGTCTTCCTTCTTTTTACTCAACAAATCTGCAATCGTGGTAAACGTATAACCTCTTTCTTTAAAATAATGGATAATGCGCGGCAGGGCTTCAACGGTTGCCGCCCGGCTATCACCACCGGCATCATGTAATAGAATGATATTACCACTCAGATTCTGATCCGTCATGCTCTGTTTACGGGCGATTACCCTGGCAACGATAGAATCCGCGGGTGTTCCCGGCTCCCAGTCCAAAGGATCGATCGACTCACCGATATCCAGATAGTTTTTTTCTCTGGCAATGGCGACCGGAATGAGTTCTTCCGCTTTCTGTGGTTCAAAATCAGCGTTATAAGGCGCACGGAACAGCACGGTGGAATGTCCCGTAATAGCTTCTATCAGCAATCTTGTGGCATCCATTTCGATGATCGCTCTTTTCCTGCTAACCATCGCAATATTGGGATGTGTGAAAGTATGATTACCTATTTCGTGTCCCTCACGATAGATTCTTTTTACAATAGGAATATTATTTTCCGCATTTATACCTACGAGGAAAAAAGCGGCTGGTACATTTTCACGACTCAGAATATCGAGAATTTGTGGCGTGTATAACGGATCGGGCCCGTCATCAAATGTGAGTACCAGTTTCTTTTTATCCTTTGTCCCATATTTCCTCGCTACCCATTTGGATGGCAGGCTATCGTATCTTTCTTCAGAAATCAGCAATTCAGTTGTATCCAGTTCCGGAGTAATTTTCCCGCT
>DASXNJ010000010.1:0-10446 GCA_036495145.1 Puia sp. | reverse complement strand
TACAGGCTCAAACTGGAACCGATCGTCCTTGGAAAAGGAAAACCCCTGTTTAAGGATTTGAATGAACGCATAAAATTAAAGCTGATCAGGTCAAAAGCATTTGACTCTGGTGTCACCGGACTTTATTACAATGTGGCAAAGTAAGATCATTGCTGCTACAAAATCACGAGCTTCAATATTATACACAAAACCGGTTGGAAAATGCCCAGGTTGTAAATGCCATGCCGGATATCGTTGCCAGAAATGATTCATTTGCTTCTAACGGTCATGTGTATCCTATTACATCTGCCTGCCTCAAGACCCAGGACTTGGAAGAACTTGTTTTTCAATCTCCTCGAACTTGATTCTGATGCGTTGATTCCCGTGTTTGAGAATAATGAATATTTCGCCGAAACTCAACTGGATGGTCGGTCTGACAATTGCATCCCGGGAAATCCGCCAGTCGGTTTGCTGATCCACATAGCGCTTGAGTTTATCCTTATACTTCCGGTTCACCAGATTCTCCAACTCCTTTGCGCTGTGAACGACCGCAAAAAAAATCCGGTAGCGGGAGCCGGTTTCGAGCATCTTCTGAATTTTCTGCAGATGGACAGGATTTTCGAGATCAATGATCGCGGCATACGGGTCTTTTTTTACCGCATTAACATGGAGCCTTGCCTCTCCCGGTTCGCTGTAATCAGAAAACAATAAATTGACACGCACCGACGCCGGATCTGAATCCAATTCGCGGACCCGGTGATATGTCTGGGACACCAGGTAACGCTTTCCCAACCGGATGAGACGGGGAAGATAAGCTGGCCTGAATGGTTCGAATGGCTGAAGCATAAAACTAGTTTTGAAGTCTGAAAGTCTGGAAGAAAAAAATCACCGACGGACACCCTTCGCTTCAACACTTCCGGTCTTCCAGAATCAGTTATTAATCTTAAGAATCTCCCCCATCCTCGTCGTGTAACGGGGTGATAAATATTCCGTCTTTAGCCGGTACGGACGATCAAATCCCTGCACCGCGGTCCGCAGGATTTCCTTTCCGAGCGACTGATTAATCTGATCGATCGTTTTCATCAGGAGCCCGTTTTTCTCGCGGTCGGCCGTGTCGAAAAAACTGGCCTGTATGGCAGATTCCGGAACCAGGTCCATAACCGTCACACCACATTTCATATATAAAAAGCCCGGTTTAAAAATCAGGTCCAGACCCCGTAGTGCCGCCTTTATAATGTCACCACTATGGTTAGATGCCCTTTCCAGTTCGATTTCGATCGATCGCAGATACTGCCTTTCCTCTGTTTTATGCGGATTGGTCTGAATGAATACCTGCAGACTGCGGCAACAGGTTTTCTCCGTCCTTAGTTTCGCCGCACAGCTCGCGGCGTAATTCGCCATCGCTTCCGCCATCTTGTTGATATCAGAGATCCGGTTGCCAAAGGAACGCGAGGTGCAGATATTCTTACGCGCAGGTTTTTTCTCCTCCCAGGCGACGGCCGCGATCCCGCGCAACTCAAATAAAAGACGCTGGCCGACCACCGACAAATGCTGCCGCACCCAATCCTCCGGAGCACGCAAAAAATCAGCGGCGGTTTTAAATCCGGAACGGGATAACAAAAGCGCATACTGATGACCGATACCCCAGATGTCTGCCACCGGTGTGGCGCACAACATCTCATCCACCAGCGACTGATTTCCCGCCGAGAACACCGAAGCCTTTTTGTAATATTTTTTGGCGTGGCGGTTGGCCATTTTCGCAAGCGTTTTGGTGGCAGCCATACCGACCGAAACCGGAATGCCCAGATTTTTTCTGATCATCTGGCGGATCCTGCCACCCAGTTGCTGACAGTCGGAATGTCTCATCTGCCCCAGGTCTAGAAAGGCTTCGTCAATGGAATAGGTTTCAATTTTTGACGCAAAAAAAGTCAGACTGTCCATGATGCGCCTGCTCATATCGCCATATAAGGTATAATTAGAACTAAGGACAGTAACCTGGTGTTTTTCAATGAATTTACTCATGATGAAGGCAGGTGCTGCCATCGCAATTCCAAGCGCTTTAGCTTCATCACTTCTCGCAATCGCACAACCATCATTATTCGAAAGAACAATCACAGGCCGGCCCTCCAGCTTTGGATTAAAAACCCGTTCACAGGAACAGTAAAAATTATTGCAATCCACCAGCGCGAACATAATCACCTCTTGAGTTCCTCGATTTGTTTCATTGATCTAAGTACATTCTTACTGAACATATCACCCCCCAGCACACTCTACACCAATACACTCTTCAAATTCCAAAACAACCTGACCACCCCTTGTCATCTCATACACTTCCTGAGATCCTGCGTGTCGGTAATGATATAAGTAACGACTCCCCAAACATGCATATCCATATCCTCACTGATCTTTATTTCCGGATACTTACTGTTTGCCGGCACCAGCCAGCACAGATGATCATTCTTCCGCAGAAACTTGACGGTAAATTCACCGTTCAGTACAGCCACGACAATATTTCCATTCACCGGCGTCAGCGATCTGTCAACGAGCAGTCTCGCTTTCGGTGGGATAAATGCACCCATCATCGAATCACCTGTGCATTCCACAATAAATGTCGAAAGCGGATGGCTGATCAGCTCGCGGCTCAGGTCAATTCTTTCTTCCATATAGTCCAGGGCGGGCGACGGGAAACCCGCCGGCACCGCCGTCTCGTAGTACAATAAGTCCATGCAGAGCGTTTGAAATCTTGAAATATTTCCCACAAGTTTACTAAATATTTTAGTAATACAGAGCAAATAAACCGGATATTTATGAACAGGAACGAACCGTTAAAAACAGGTCAGTCAAGTCGGTCCGGCCAACCGGATTTTTGGTAATTTTATATCGTCGTAAATGCTAAATCGCGGGTTATGAAATACGGAATTATCATGATGTTTGTTGTCGTCGCGTTATCTGCCCGCCGGCAAATACCTGAGGCGCCAGAGCTTCTATCGCAATTTCAAACCGAACCCTGGTCGGCCAGACAATTGATGGCTCCGGCAGATCTTGCCGCCATGATCAGTGGCCCGGGAGCAAACATACCAATTATCATTTGTGTGGGCCCCGGAGCACTCATCAAAGGATCCCTGGACATGGGACCTGCCCAGGAAAAAGAAAATATTGAAAAACTGAAACAGCAGTTAAGCAAAATGCGCCGCGACACGGAGATCGTTATTTATTGCGGATGTTGTCCTTTCGAACACTGTCCGAATATCCGGCCGGCATTTACTTTATTAAATGAAATGAAATTTAGCAATGCCCACCTGCTGAACATCGAACACAATATTAAAACAGATTGGGTCGCCAAAGGATACCCTCAGGCATAAAGCAAAAAGCAGGAAGCCTCAAGCAGAAGGCTTCAAACAGCTTGAAAAGCCCATACTTCTAGCCTCCGGCTTCCCGCATCAGGCCTCCTGCTTGAGGCTTCCTGCTTCAAGCTTCCTGCCTCCCGCTTAATTAAGCATGCCGCCAATGGCCGGCAACCCAATATTCACCGTACTCGTGTTTTTTCCAATGGCCGGGAACCCAAATCCAACCTGGATGCGGAGGTACCGCCCAATATCCACCGGCATATGCATAGCCCTTTCCATTGGGTTTCCACTCCTCCTCAATCCATACGTGATGAGGACTGGGCGCAACGGGTCTGACAACGACCGGGGCCACCGGCCTCACTTTGACATAAATCGTCTGGGCACCAGCCGATAAATTAATTCCGGTTGTTAAAAAGGCAAATACAAATAGTACTGACAGGAGTTTTTTCATAATGCATATTTGTTTTTTGACCATTTTCTATTAAAATGGTTTAATGTAATAAGCAAAACGATTGCCCCGCAGGAACTCGTGTAAACCGCTTGTTAAGCCCTTAATTATTGAAGCTTCTGAACCAGCGAATCATAATAAGTTTTCGTAAAAATCACATCGGGCAGATTATGATACCAGTTGGATTCATGTTCAATGGAGAGCATGCCGTTAAAACTTTGCCTTTTTAATTCCGCAAGAACTGCAGGTAAGTCAACTACTCCCTTACTTACGATGGTATCTGTCGCCTTGGGGTTATTAAATTGTACAATATCTTTCAGATGCACACCAATGATATGGCCTTCCAGTTTTTTAAGACAATCCACCGGGTTCAAACCATTTCTCGCCCAATGTCCGATATCTGCACAGGATCCGATATGTGAATGACCCTGAATGGCGGCCAGCACCGAGTCGGGACTCCAGTACATATTTGGTTTGGGATGATCGTGAATGGCGACTGGAATGCCATAAACACCGGCCAAGCTGTCCACCATATTCCACTGTGTTTTGATGGGCTCTGCGGTGATATAGCTCATGCCCATATTTTTCGCGAGTTCAAAAGTTTTTATCCATTCATTTTTATCTTTCGGAACAATCACCCCCATGGCCACCGGCTGAATTCCATGCTTGCTCAAAAGCGCTTTCAGCTTCGTGATGGTTTCGGCAGACATATCCAGGCCGTATTTTCCCGTCATTCCTCCTCCCAGATTCTGTCCAATAAAAGCTTCGATATTTTTGATTCCGGAGCTGTCAACCTTGTCCAATGCATCACTAAATGAAAACATCCTGAATGTCCACATTTGAACACCCAATTTAAATCCAGCGGTGGATCCGGTATTTGCCATAACGCTGTCAGTCTTTACCGAACTGCTGTCGGCAGCAGGAGCTGAAGAAGAAGAAGAGCCACTACATCCGGTCATCAAAGAAATAATGAACACGGATAAAAAAATGGAAGCAAATCGTTTCATTTGTTATTTTTTAAAAGAAATAATAAGAAATCAATTCGGCAAGGTCGCTAATTTAAAGTAAAAAATTACCAGGACGCAAATAAAAATATGGGTAAAGAATTACTCAATTTTCATTTTACAAATTTATGCAGCAGCCGATCGGCGGGTTTACTGAAATTGATTAACTTAACGGTCCATTTTAAATCAGTATTATTTAACCACACAACGACATTCATATGAAAAGAAGAATTTTTGCCAGGATTACAGCTTTTATTTTTTTAGGACTTTCAATAAGCAGTCATTCATTGGCACAGGGTGACAAAAGCTCAAGGCCCAGCCCGCCGGCAACTGCCAAAGGCAAAATAAAAGATGCAACGATTACCATTGATTATAGCAGTCCATCCGTAAAAGGCAGAACGATTTGGGGTGGCCTGGTTCCCTATAATAAAGCCTGGAGGGCCGGCGCCAATGAAGCAACCATTTTTACAACTGATAAGGATATCACAGTGGAAGGAAAGAAATTACCGGCTGGTAAATACAGTCTGTTCATGACGCCGGGCGAAAAAGAATGGTCTGTTATTTTTAATTCCCAGACAGGTCAGTGGGGCATCAATAATTCCGGAAATGCGAATTTTGATCCGGCGAAAAACGTATTGGAAGTAAAAGTAAAACCAAAAGAAGAGAAAGCAGTTCAGGAGAAACTGGTCTATACCATTGAAGATAAAATGATGGATAAGGGATTCTCAATGGCCTGGGATAAGGTGAAAGTATTTGTTTCCGTTAAATAACCTGTCAGGCAGGAAGCACGATGCTTGACGCCCCAGGCCTCCAGCCTCATGCTTCACGCCTCAAGCCTTAAGCCTTCCGCTTTAAGCCATAAAAAAAGCCCGGATCAGATCCGGACTTTTTTTACGATAGCCACTACCCCTCAAATTCTTCGAATTCCTTATTAATTTTTTTGAACCTGTTTTTATAGGCAAGCAGCCGTTTCCTTAATGGAGAGTGACTCTCTTTATTAAAAATTTTAAAGTCAAACGGTTGTGTTTCTCTTGAAAAAGCACCCAGCTTCATTTTAACCAATTGCATTTCATGGCGGATATCGTCTATCTCGGTTCTCAATGCATAAAACTCCTTTTCAAAATGATCACTTTTTGCCCTTACTTCCGGTTCTTTACGTTTTGTTCGCAATTCCGTCAGATAGTCTCCAAAAATCCGTAATACGTTGATGTCGAAGTTTAGTTCTGCAATCACCAGACGGTATTTCAAATGAAGACTCATTAAAGAAGGGTTAGCTGGCATACAATGGTTTTATGAGACAAATTAAACAAAAAACAGCGAACGTCCCGGCTCAGCGATATTGCATTTGGCATATGACAGCTTAGGCATAGCATTTGATGTTATTATAGATCATTTTTAGAAGCCGGTACTGGTCAGTCCATGGTCCAAAACAGATTTATAACCAAATCAAAGATGAATAAGACCTTGAGAACCCCGGATGGCTTTCAACAGAATACTTCAGAACAGACAGATAATCCGTTATTATTTAGAGTTGGAGAGAATGTGCTGCAATTGTTGTACCAGGGTCCGGAAGGCAGGTATATTGGACGGCTTTACAAAATAGGCAAACGCTCCCATTGAAAGACACTGGGTTTCAAAATGTGGTGAATTGGAAGTGCTCCAGATAATTTTTGGAACGGCCAGAAACTTTTGGTCGTCAGCCAAAGCGATCAGGATTTCATAGCCGCTGACGGACGGAAGATTATAGTCCAGCAGAACGAGAAGAGGAAGACGGTTTTCCGGAAGATTTTCAAAAAAAGAAATGACTTTATCCCCTTTATTGATAACCAGTAACTCAGGTGGCTCAGGAAGATCGTTTAAAAATGATTTCAGCAGTGATACATCGTCTTCATCGTCTTCCGCAATCAATAGGTATTTTTCGGGTAATGATTTATATTCATACTCATTTTCCTTGCTATCATGCATATAACTCAATCATTTAATCCTTTAAAGCTATGAATAATAAAAAAAAGAATGCAGTATTAGTAGAAACAAAGAATGGAAAATCAGATATACTCGAAAAACCCGTTTTGAAAAATGGGAAAAAAAACAAGGTTGATAAAAAACTATCTGACGAAATACTGCTTAAAAAAAATGGAGCCCACGCAAACGGAAACGGCGAAAATTCATTTTTAAACAGCCTTGAATTTCTTCGCTTTTTGTCTGAAATGCGCAATGGTAATTTCAGCGTTCGTCTACCGGTGGAACATATGGGATTAGATGGAAAGATCTGCGATACGATGAACGAGATCATATCCCTGAATGAAGCACTGATGCTTGAACTTACCAAAGCCGGAAATATCATCGGCCGGCAGGGAAACCTGACTCATCGTATCATGCTTCCCCGAATTGCCGGGGGACAATGGAGCGACGGGGTGGATTCCATCAACGAACTAATTTCAAACCTGGTTCACCCGACAATTGAAATTGCGCACGTGATCAGTTCCGTGGCCAAGGGAAATCTTTCCGAAGAAATGCCGCTGCAGATCGGGAATCATAAACTGCAGGGTGAATTTCTGCGAATAGCAAGAGAAGTAAATGACATGGTGAAACAATTGAATCTCTTTTCAATGGAAGTCACACGTGTTGCTCTTGAAGTGGGATCGGAAGGAAAACTCGGAGGACAGGCAAAAGTAAAAGGTGTCGCGGGTGTTTGGAAGGATCTTACAGATTCGGTAAACCAGATGGGTTCAAACCTCACGGCCCAGGTGCGAAACATTGCGGAAGTAACGACCGCCGTTGCGAAAGGCGACCTCTCAAAAAAAATTACGGTTGACGTACAGGGAGAAATTCTTGAACTGAAGAATACCATCAACACCATGGTGGATCAGCTGAATTCATTTTCATCGGAAGTAACACGCGTTGCCCGTGAAGTGGGAACGGAAGGCAAACTCGGAGGACAGGCAGAAGTAAAAGGTGTTGCCGGTACATGGAAAGATCTTACGGATTCAGTAAATCAGATGGCGTCCAATCTGACAGGACAAGTAAGAAATATTGCTGAAGTAACCACTGCGGTGGCACGTGGAGATTTGTCCAGAAAAATTACTGTAGACGTAAAAGGTGAAATCCTGGAATTAAAAAATACCATTAATACAATGGTTGACCAGTTGAATTCATTCTCTGCTGAAGTTACACGCGTCGCCAGGGAAGTAGGTTCTGAAGGAAAGCTGGGTGGTCAGGCTACTGTAAAAGGTGTGGGTGGTGTTTGGAAAGATCTGACGGATTCAGTAAACCAAATGGCTTCCAATTTAACGGGACAGGTGAGAAATATCGCGGACGTAACAACCGCTGTAGCAAATGGTGACCTTTCAAAAAAAATCACCGTGGATGTGGAAGGCGAAATCCTCGAATTAAAAAACACCATCAACACCATGGTGGATCAGTTAAATTCATTTGCTTCTGAAGTAACGCGTGTGGCACTCGAAGTAGGTACAGAAGGGAAACTCGGCGGACAGGCGAAAGTGCAGGGCGTTGGCGGAACATGGAAGGATTTAACGGATTCAGTAAATCAGATGGGATCCAATCTTACCGCGCAGGTGCGGAATATTGCCGAAGTAACGACCGCCGTGGCAAACGGTGACCTTTCAAAAAAAATCACCGTGGATGTAGCCGGTGAAATCCTCGAATTAAAAAAGACCATCAACACGATGGTGGATCAGCTAAACTCTTTTGCTTCCGAAGTAACACGCGTGGCACTTGAAGTGGGAACAGAAGGAAAACTCGGCGGCCAGGCAAAAGTACAGGGCGTGGGTGGAACCTGGAAAGATCTGACGGATTCAGTAAACCAGATGGGATCCAATCTGACCGGTCAGGTAAGAAACATTGCAGAAGTTACAACCGCCGTGGCAAGAGGTGATCTGTCCAGAAAAATCACGGTGGATGTGAAGGGAGAAATTCTGGAACTAAAAGACACCATTAATACGATGGTGGATCAGTTAAATTCATTTGGATCGGAAGTATTTCGTGTGGCAAGAGAAGTGGGTTCTGAAGGAAAATTAGGCGGTCAGGCGGATGTACCCGGTGTGGAAGGACTCTGGAAAGATTTAACGGATTCTGTAAATAAAATGGCATCCAACCTGACATCACAGGTGAGAAATATCGCAGAAGTTACAACGGCTGTGGCCAATGGAGACCTCTCCAGAAAAATCGAAGTGGATGTGAAGGGAGAAATTCTGGAATTGAAAAACACCATTAATACGATGGTGGAACAATTGCGCGGATTTGCATCTGAAGTAACGCGTGTGGCCAGAGAAGTTGGTACGGAAGGAAAACTGGGCGGGCAGGCCAATGTGCCGGGTGTGGCAGGAACCTGGAAAGATCTTACCGATTCCGTGAATCAGATGGCAGGAAATCTGACGGCCCAGGTAAGAAATATTGCTGATGTGGCTATCGCTGTAGCCAACGGAGATATGTCAAGAAAAATTACTGTGGACGTAAGAGGCGAAATTCTTCAGTTGAAAGAAACCCTCAACACCATGGTGGATCAGTTGCGTGCCTTCGCATCAGAAGTAACCCGTGTGGCCCGCGAAGTGGGGACAGACGGAAAATTAGGTGGACAGGCCTTTGTACCCGGCGTCGCAGGAACCTGGAAAGATCTTACCGATTCAGTAAATCAAATGACCGGTAACCTGACTTCACAGGTTAGAAATATTGCGGAAGTAACGAAGGCTGTGGCGTCGGGGGATTTATCAAAGAAAGTAACCATCGATGTAAAGGGAGAAATCCTGGATCTGAAAAATACCATCAATACCATGGTGGACCAGTTGAATTCATTTGCATATGAAGTTACCCGTGTGGCGCGTGAAGTGGGTACAGAAGGTAAATTGGGAGGACAGGCACAGGTACAGGGTGTGGGTGGTACATGGAAGGACCTTACAGATTCTGTAAACATGATGGGTTCCAATCTGACAAATCAGGTTCGTGGTATCGCCAAAGTAGTAACGGCAGTGGCCACCGGAAATCTGAAACAAAAATTGTCCATTGTATCCCGCGGTGAAGTGGCACAGCTGACAGATACCATCAACGAAATGATTGATACACTCGCCGTGTTTGCCGATCAGGTAACCTCTGTTGCGCGTGAAGTAGGTGTGGATGGAAGACTCGGAGGTCAGGCCAGCGTGCCGGGTGCTTCGGGTACATGGAAAGATTTGACCGAAAATGTAAATCAGCTGGCAGAAAATTTAACCACACAGGTGCGCGCCATTTCACAAGTAGCCTCCGCTGTAACAAAAGGCGACCTGACCCAAATGATACGCGTCGAAGCAAAAGGCGAAGTGGAAGAATTAAAAGACACGATCAACCAGATGATCGCGAATCTCAAGGAAACAACCCTGCTCAACCAGGAACAGGACTGGCTGAAATCGAATCTGGCAAAATTCACGCAGATGCTCCAGGGTCAGAAGGATTTGAATACGGTAACACGCAGGATCCTTTCTGAACTCGCTCAGGTGGTGAATGCACAACAGGGCATGTTCTATATTTTCGAGCAGGATGAAAACCTCCAGAATCAACGCCTGAAATTATTTGCTGCTTATGCTTATGATAAGGAAATGAATATTCAGAAAGAAATTTCCCTGGGCGAAGGATTGGTTGGACAATGTGCACTTGAGAAAGAAAGAATTCTGCTCAC
>DASXNJ010000009.1:0-4758 GCA_036495145.1 Puia sp. | reverse complement strand
GGAAATGATTCTGTGGTGGATTTTTTTTCCAGGCAATATTTTCGAATGGTTTCCAGATCCATACATGAATGTTTTACATTTAGGGAAGACTATACAATTTCAAAAAAATATGCGGAATTCATTGATTTTTTTATTCCTGTTTCTGGCAGGCGTTTCAAAAGCCCAGTCTGGTAATAAAATTCATTTTAATTCGATCGTGGTGGACACACACAATGATTTTTTAAGTAAAGCCGTAGATGCACATGTTGTTTTTGACAGCGATCTGAAAGGGATTACGCAAACAGATCTGACACGTATGCAGGCAGGAGGCGTGAAGGTTCAGGTCTGGTCGATATTTTGTGATGAACATTACGGGAAGGGCTCAGCCTTTAAATACGCTAACCAGGAACTGGATTCTCTTTTTGCGATCGTAAAACGTAACCCCGGAACCATGCAAATTGTTTATTCTTACAAAGAACTTTTACAGGCCGTTGCTAATCACCGGATCGCCTGTCTCTCCGGAGTGGAGGGCGGTCACATGATTGAAGATAATCTGGATTACATTGACAGTTTTTATAATAGAGGAGTTCGTTATATGACGCTTTCCTGGAACAACAGCACTTCATGGTCCACTTCTGCGAAGGATGAATCCGAACATTCTTTTATCGTAACCACCTATGGCCTGAACGAATTTGGGAAACAGGTGGTTAAAAAAATGAATAAACTTGGAATGATGGTAGATGTTTCCCATGTCGGCGAGAAAACATTCTGGGATGTAATTTCCACTACCGCCAAACCTGTTATTGCTTCACACAGTTCGGTATATTCACTTTGTCCGGTATTCCGGAATTTGAAAGATGATCAGATAAAAGCCATTGCAAAAAACGGGGGCGTGATACAGGTTAATTTTTATTCGGGCTTTTTAGACTCAACCCATCTTAAAAAAATGGATGAATTTGTAAAACGCCATCAGACAGAATACGATTCTCTTGCGGCAAAAAAAATTTCCGGTATGATAACCGGCATTTATTTTTCACGAAAATATAAAAATGAATTTGAGAGTATGCGCGCGCCTTTTTCACTTTTGCTGGACCATATTGATTATATCGTAAAACTTGTCGGGGCTGATTATGTAGGACTGGGCTCTGATTTTGACGGAATCGATTCGGCACCCGTAGGATTGGATGGCGTAGAAGATTATCCAAAAATTACGGAAGCACTTATAAAAAGGGGATACAGCGAATCCGATATTAAGAAAATTCTGGGAGGAAATTTTTTGCGTGTTTTAAAAGCAAACGAGAACTGAGGAAGCAGAAGAGTATTGGAGTATAAGAGTGGAACTGAGTTACTGATGTCACATTGTAATTAGCTTTGAGCTTTACGTTTAATATGCCAGTAACTTTTCTACAGTTCCCCATAGCCTTGCGTTGGCGAGAAAATTTTTCTCCAGCTCAATATTAAAAGGAACAGCCGTGTCCAGGGATGCACAGCGTAATACCGGGGCATCCAGCATTTCAAAACAATGCTCTCCAATCCAGGCGCTGATTTCTCCACCAATGCCGCCCGTCATTGTGTCTTCATGCAAAACAATCACTTTGCCGGTTTTCAAAACAGTTTCGCGAATGGCTTCATAATCGAGTGGAAGAAGACTGCGCAGATCCAGAATATCAAAAGAGATTTCCGGTTGTTGTGATGCCAGCGACAGGGCCCAGTGCACACCTGCACCATAAGTTATAATACTGATATCGCTTCCGCTTTTTATAAGAGCGGCCTTTCCGATCTCAATGGTATAATAATGTTCCGGCAGGGGGCCGTTGATGCTTCTGTACAAGACTTTGTGTTCAAAAAATAATACGGGGTTGGAATCAAGAATGGCTGCAGTCAGCAGTCCCTTGGCATCTGCGGCGGTTGACGGGTAAACGACTTTCAGTCCGGGTACATGAGTAAACCAGGCCTCATTACTCTGAGAATGAAAAGGACCTGCACCTACGCCAGCGCCGGTGGGCATACGGATGACTGTATTGGCAGCTTTTCCCCAGCGGTAATGAATTTTCGCGAGGTTATTGACAATCTGGTTGAACCCAACGGCTGCGAAATCTGCAAACTGCATTTCCATAACAGAGTTATACCCTTCCAAAGAAAGTCCAAGAGCAGCGCCCACAACAGCACTTTCACAAAGAGGTGTGTTGCGTACCCGCTCCTTTCCGAATTTTTCCAGGAAACCTTCTGTAATCTTAAATGCGCCACCATATTCAGCGATATCCTGACCCATCAGGATCAGATTATCCTGCGCTTCCATGCTCTGCCATAAAGCCTCGCGGATCCCATCAATAAATCTTTTTACAGGAGCTGTTTCAGCATCTGGCAAAACAGATTCAATCGGAACATGGTTTGGAGCAGTATCTGCATACATTTCTCTCAGCTCCACCTCGCTGTTAACTACAACGGGATTGTCATGTACGGTTAAAGCCGCTTCAATAATAGTACGAAATTCATTCCGGATCTCCTGTGTTTTTTCTGCAGATAAAATATGCTCACCGATCAGCCAGTTCTCGTATGAAACGACAGGATCTTTTTTACCCCAGATTTCAAATAATTCTGCTGGAATATATTTTGTTCCACTGGCTTCTTCATGACCACGCATTCGGAAAGTCATGCACTCAATCAGGTAAGGTTTCTGTTCACGAATACAGAATTCGCGAACCCCGCGCATAGTGTCGTATACATCCAGGATATTATTTCCGTCGATTTGTATGGATTCCATTCCATAACCGATTCCCTTATCAGCCAGATGTTTGCTTCGGAATTGTTCTTTTACCGGGGTGCTCAAACCGTATCCGTTGTTCTCGATTATAAATATGACCGGCAGATCCCACACTGCGGCCAGATTTAACGCTTCATGAAAATCTCCTTCTGATGTACCTCCTTCGCCAGTAAATGCAAGGGAAACTTTTTTTTCTTTCTTCAACTTATAAGCCAGTGCCACGCCATCGGCAACTGCCATCTGGGGACCCAGGTGTGAAATCATACCGCAAATATGATACTCCGCTGAACCAAAATGAAAACTCCTTTCCCTTCCCTTGCTGAACCCGTCCTGGCTTCCCTGCCACTGAGAGAAAAGTTTATCCAAAGGTATCTGCCGGCCGGTAAAAATCCCGAGGTTCCGGTGCAAAGGCATAATCCATTCATCTGGCGCAAGAGCAGATACAACCCCGGCGGAAATAGCTTCCTGGCCAATACCGCTGAACCATTTGCTGATCCTTCCCTGACGAAGCAGGACCAACATTTTTTCTTCTATCAGTCGGGGGAAAAGAATGGTCTTGTATAGATCCAGCAAAATCTGATCGGAAAAATCTTTGCGGTCAAAAAACATACACCCGATATTTTCTAAATGACTGCCGGCTAATTTTCCGTTTTTGTAGACTTTTTATAAAAAAATGAAGTCAGTACCGAAAGTAATAGACTGAAAAGGAGTGCCCACCAAAATCCATCCACTCTGAATCCATTTACGAATTTGGCAGCCAGCAAAATAATCAGTGCGTTAATCACAAACAGGAACAGACCAAAAGTGAATATGGTTATAGGTAAAGTAAGAATGATCAAAATGGGTTTTACAAAAATATTCAGAAGGCCCAGTACGACTGCGAGAATTAACGCGGTTACAAATGATTGAATATGTACACCACTTAAAATATACGATAGAGCAAAGGCGACAATGGCAGAAATGATAATTCTTAACAGGACGTTCATAACTGCAAATTTTTGATCTATGAAAATACTGAATCCGCCACTTTAAAACACGGCAAGCTCATAAAAATCAGAATCTTTCAGGTATTTATTGGCCAGTTCCTGTAATGTCACCGGCTTAATATTTTTAATGGTTTCGATTCCATTGTAAAAATATTCTTCTGAAAGATCGTTTAATACAAGACTTTTCCAGCGTCCAGCTACCTGAAATGGTCCATCCAGGTCTCCCAGCAGGGTTCCGATCATAAAGTTTTTTGTCGTCTTCAGTTCTTCCTCATCCACCGGTTCGTCACAAAGTCTTTTCATTTCCAGGTAAACCTCATTGATGGTAGCTTCTGTTACATCTTTACCTGCTTCCGTCGAAATCATCAGCGCGCTTTCCTGAATCAGATTCGTCAGGTAACTATGAATACCATAAGTATAACCCTTGTCTTCCCGGATATTGGCCATGAGCCGTGAACCGAAAAAGCCGCCGAATATGTTATTGAGCACCTGCATTTTTTGAAAATCAGGATGATGCCGGTTCGGAAAGTTTCGGGCAATTCTAATCGCGCCCTGCACGCTTTCGGGATCGTTCGTCACGCGGTATTTTTTTTCTTTCGCGTGAAGAATGGGCATATTGCCGTTATCCGGTCTGCCAGATCCGCTAAGTGGAAGAGCTCCAAAATGTGTTTCGACGAGAGTTTGTATATCGGCCGGCAGAGGACCTGCAATAAAAATTACGCAGCGACCGCCCAGATAATACTGTTTGTAAAATTCTTTTACTACATCTATATTGAGTGCGGCATAGTCTTCCATCGAACTGTATCGGCAATAGGGGTGATCTGCACCAAACAAATAAGTGTCGATGAGCCGGCCTGCTATAAAATCATTTTTGCGAAGATTTACCTGCAGTCGCTGCTGCATATTTTTTTTATAGATCTCCAGTTCTTCTTCAGGAAATATGGAATCCACAACGAGTTCGGAAACCACGGGTAGTAATTCAGCAAAGTTTTTTTTCATGCAATGCAGTGATATCTCCGCTGTTTCATG
>DASXNJ010000008.1:0-3658 GCA_036495145.1 Puia sp. | reverse complement strand
CATATAATCAATTTAATAAAAATAGAAAAAAAATGGCAAGTTACTTATATCGCACCGCTCAACCACCTACCCTTGCTACCTTCCGGCCCTGGGGGATTCAGCAGGAGCTGGCCGTATAAGACTTGCCGCTGCAAATATACGATATTGGGTTCAAAGCTTAAAGCTCAAAGCTTAAAGCATTTCTGAATATGTGAATGTATTTTCCACCGGGATTTAAATATAAATATCGTTTTGTAATGTTGTCTTAGGCTTTACGCTTTAAGCTTTAGGTCTAACGAAGCGTATTCGTGGTGCTCATAGCATAAATGCCCACTAATTGATCTGAACGTCCACCCAGACTTCGATAATAAACCAGGATATCATAATTATTTACTGTTTCAAAATGATTCCCTTCCGTAAATTCAAATGACGGCTGTCCATGTGGCTCACCACTGTTCAAAGTGACATACATATAATTATAGTACCCCATTTTCATCATAGCTGAGCCTTCATACGCACCGCTCGCCGAGTTAAAAGACATTCGGGATTGATCATTCATTTTGTAACCTGTAAATTCTCCCAGTACAAAAAGGTCTTTCCCTTCCAGAGGAATATTGTCCGGCGGCACAAATACAAAGCGTACACGTCCATAATCTCCCTGAAAATTCGGATCGATCAGGTCTGTGGTCTGTATGGAATATTTCCCAAAATTGTCCGTATAATAATAGTAGGCCATGCCCGACCGGTCTTTATCCGGCTTCAGATGGATCACCGTTCCGTTTTTAAGGTAATCAACCCGGGCTATCCGGTCGCTTTGGAAACGAAAACTTTGCAGATCCAGCCATCGCCATTGATTTCCGCCTGGAAATACAGGTATATCATCACTGTTGTATACAAAATTGCTCCCTGAATAAAACGAAGGATTACTCATATAAATCGCATTATCCCAGCGGCCGTTTTGTAAAATCACCACATGGATCTGTTGAAAGGGGTTTGAGATCGGGAGCGCTTTGCTATTTACTGTGAATTGAAGTTTTTGATAAGCATAAGTCAACTGCGGATTCATTGGAGGAAGTATCTGCGCTGTAACAGACACAGCATTTTGTACAACGAGCAATCGTTTGGTAAATGCAAGTTTTGCCGTGTCATTGTCGAGATAAACTTTTAGTAAATAATTGCCGGATAACGTAATCCGGGAATTATTTTCGGGCAACGATATATGATAATGTGTATAGCGAATCAATGCGACCGATGAATATTTATATTCGGTGATCTGGCTTTGTGCAAATCCACGGATATAATCGAAACTGCTGACCTGCACCGGCGACCAGTCTGCATTACATAGCTGGTAACTGTAATAATACGTTTTGACATCCGCATCCATATCATCAAAAACAAGTTCCATCTGATCACTTCCGTTCAGCGTAATGACCGGAGAAGCGAACTGATTACCTTTCATATACAATTTTGCGGAAGCGATATTTGGCGCGTAATTCGAGTCCGGTACTTGTGCCTCCAGATCCGCACCAATCCAAACAAGGACGAATATTATCAGGTATTTCATATATGCTTACTGATGCAATGATAGTTCAAATCCCTAAAAAACTTTTCTGACAGCTCTATGAAGTCTATTTTTGAGTGTTAAATTTTCCCGATTGAACTTTTCCCGGTTTATTGCAAAGCGCATAGCTTTCAACAGTCAGCATTCCTTTTCCAGGTTTATCATTCGTCTCGCCACGGCGGCAACGGCCATCAGTGTTATGGCCATGATTCTTACGATCGCTTTTGCGGTCGGATTTAAATATGCGATCGCTGAAAAAATGTTTGGGTTTTCCGGTCATATCCGGGTTACGCATTATAATCCGGAAAAATCAGATTCTGCTGCAGATAAACCATCAACAGCAAATGATTCTGTTCTCACGATGTTGAAAAACGATCCTTCTGTTACTTATGTTTCCGCATTCGCTACCAAGGATGCCATTCTCAAAGGTCCGGAAAGTTTTGAGGGTCTCAAATTAAAAGGTGTCAACGGAGGATATGCATTCAGTCATCTAAAGGAATTTCTTAAATCGGGCAGTTGGATTCATTTTCCGGATAGTGGATACAGCAATGAAATCAATCTTTCTGCTTATACTGCCAATCAGTTAAAATTGAAAACCGGCGATAAACTTTTTGCGTATTTCATACAGCCTGATGGAAGCAAACGTGTCCGGCCATTGACAGTTGCCGGAATTTTTAAGACCGGCATTGAGAATTACGACAGGGTGAATGCATTGGTAGATCTCCGGCTGGTCCAGCGGCTCAACAACTGGTCAGCGAATGAAATCGGAGGTTACGAAATTTTCATTAAAGATTATGAGCAGGCTGATTCAGTGAGCAACCGTCTGTATGATAAGCTTCCGCACCTGTGGGATAGTCATTCCATCACCGAAATTTACAGAAGCATTTTCGACTGGCTGAATTTACAGGATACGACGATTATCATTGTGATCGTGATGATGGTGCTGGTTGCCATTCTGAATCTGGTAACCTGCCTGATTATTTTACTGCTTGAAAGAACCCATATGATCGGATTGTTAAAATCTATGGGCTCGAGGGACAGAAATATTCAGCAGGTATTTCTTTATCATGGCGCATTGATTACATTCGGAGGTATCCTGCTGGGCGATATCCTTGGCCTTCTGATTTGCTGGCTTCAGACCCGGTATGGGTTCATCACTTTGCCTGAGGATTCATATTTCATTGCCACCGCTGCGGTCAGGATCAACTGGCAGCAGGTTTGCTGGGTCAATCTGGGAACATTTATCGTTTGCTTTGTTGTATTATTGATTCCCAGTTTCTTCATCATAAAACGTCTTAGCCCGGTAAAAGCCATATCCTTTACCTGAAAGGTTTCAGATAAGACAGCAAAATGCCAGTCGCAACCGCAACATTTAATGATTCGGCTCCGCCTGCACGTGGAATTCGAATTTTTCTTGTTGCCATTAATTCCAGCAACGGACTGATTCCCTTTGATTCATTTCCCATTAGGAGCAGTGCATCATTTACATTGATCCTTTCATGCAGATCCTCACCGTCCAGTGTACTTGCGTATACAGGTTTTTCGGGATTCTGTTTGATAAAATCTGCCAGTTCAGTGTAAGTAACCTCGACACGGATTATACTTCCCATGGCAGCCTGCACCACTTTCTGATTAAAAACATCTACGGTTTCAGGGCTACATATCACACGGCTTAAACCGAACCAATCAGCCGTTCGTATGATCGTTCCCAGATTTCCCGGATCCTGGATGGTATCAAGTAAAAGGATCAGACCCCTTGACGTTGTTTTCTGATTGAAGACCGGCTTTGTGAATATCGCCAGCACCTGGTTTGGAGATCCGTGAAATGAAATTCTGTCCAACTCTTTTTCATCTATTTCAAAGTATAATCCTTCTTCACCTTTTACGAATGCTTCCTGCATCAGCAACCAACTCTTCGTTGCGAAGCATTGTACTAACCGGAGATTGCCGGATGCCAACAGTTCATTAACAATCTTTGGTCCTTCTGCAACGAAGACCCCGTCTGCATCGCGGAATTTTTTATGGCCTAAGTTTTGGATATATTTGACCTGCGATTTTACAAGCATGGATTCGCCGTTTTAATAATATGTCATATTGCCGGCAAGTTACATCATCACG
>DASXNJ010000007.1:0-14343 GCA_036495145.1 Puia sp. | reverse complement strand
CTAAAATACTGGAAGGTTGGAAAAGGCCATAAACTGGCTGTACTGGGACTCGGCGGTCTGGGACATATGGCTGTAAAATTCGGCGTCTCATTTGGTGCAGAAGTTACGATGCTTAGTTCTTCCCCCTCAAAAAAAGAAGATGCCCGGAAACTCGGAGCTCACAAATTCGTACTAACCAGCGATCCTGAACAACTGAGTGCCGTACAGGGTCATTTTGATTTTATTGTTGATACCGTTTCTGCACCACACGATTACAACCAATACCTGGGATTACTAAGAACAAATGGTGTCCTGATATGCGTTGGTGCGCCCCCTGCTCCGGCGCAGATTTTTGCATTTAATTTGATCGGAGGAAGAAAAAGTATCGCCGGATCATTAATCGGTGGTTTACCTGAGACCCAGGAGATGCTCAACTATTGTGCGGATCATCAAATCGTATCAGATGTGGAACTGATTAACATCCAGGATATACATCACGCATATGATCGCATGCTTAAAGGCGATGTAAAATACCGTTTTGTAATCGACATTGCGACTTTGTAACGTACAGCCGTTTTTTTATCTGATTGGAATACAAAATAAATTATTTAGTCAGGGCTTTTTCAATATTCTTGTCCGGTACCAACCACCGAATAGCCACAATGCAAAATATAATGGCAGAAAACAGGGTGTTGTAATAGGCCAGCACAATAGCTATACTATAACTGACAACTGAGAAAATTCCTTTACGCATGACGCGTGAAAAAGCCAGAACAAGATTCGGATTGTTTTTTGTTACTCTTTCTACACAAATCTGCAGAATAGTAAATGCAAGACCACAAACGAGAAGTAAAATGGCGTAAAGGACAACTGTATTCCGGGCAAAATGATTTTCCCCCATCCATCCCGTAGCAAAAGGTATAAGCGACAGCCAGAATAAAAGATTTAGATTGGACCAAATGATGGCAGCGTTGACATGACTTAATACGCTGATCATATGATGATGGTTTCCCCAGTATATCCCAATAAAAATAAAACTTAGCAGATAACTTAAAAAAACAGGCAGTTGTTCTCTCAATGCCAGCCAGCTGGTATCATGGGGCGTTTTTATTTCCAATACCATAATGGTGATAATGATAGCTATAACACCATCGCTGAATGACTCCAGTCTGTTTTTATTCATATCGCTGCTTCGGGTATGTGTATCCGGGATTGATGAAGAAAAAATTGGCCTGGCGGATCAATCCAACGGTGATGAGAAAAACCGATCCCGTAAGAAATTATACTTCCTGTTCCAGAATGGCCGGATGAAACTGGGCGACGGCCTCCTGAATCCAGGCAGGCAGATTTTTCTCCTGAACGGTCCACGTATTGTCTTCTAAATGCATGTTGATATAGTAACGATTTCCACGATCGTCGCTCACATCTACATGATAAACGGGTCCGACAATTCCATTACTTTTTCTAAAGTTGAATTCTCTCAGGCGTCCCTCCGCTTTAATCAATTTCGAAAATTGCACATTTTTCAATACTGCCATAACTCAAAGATAATTCTTCCTGAATAATTTCCTCCGTTTAAAAACGGATAACGTAAGTATTTACACCAGAGTCTTCCGGACTCAAAAAAGAGTTATTAACATTTGGTTTAGGAATCAATCCGTTATCATATTTTGAATCAGCCATAAAATTCGGAACTTTGAATAAACCGCCCGTATGTCTCTAAAATTGAATGATCTGAGTCTGGAACAGGTGCAGAAAATCGTCAGTGAAAATGAAATGAAACCTGCATTTGCCGGACAGAATCCATATATCGCCAGTGGTCCCCGTTACGAGATACTGGCAGGCATCATGGCCAATGGATTATTTCAGGTAGAGCTGCTTGATAAAAAAGAAATTGAAGACTCCCTTCAGCAAACAATCAAAGTGCTAAAGGAATATACGGACGCGGCAAAATCCAAATCTGCTTCATAATCAGGAAATTTCCGTATCTGTCGCAACATCTTTTATTTCCACCCTGGTTTTTTTTGCCTGTATCGTCTTATCCTGTTCTCCCAATAAAATTCCCCAGGGTTTCAGACTCTCTATCCGATCGAATATTATTTTGAGAACCGCAATGACCGGGATTGATAAAAACATGCCTGAAATACCCCAGATCATTTCTCCGAGAACTACACCCAGAACCGTGATCAGGGGATTTATTTTAACCTTGGAACCCACAATGGCAGGCAATAATATATTGCTGTCCACCAGGTGTGTTACTACCAGCGTGATCAAAACGAGAAAAACCTTTCCCGCCGCTGCCGCAGTCGCAAATGTAATGAGTACGCTGATCAGGGTCGCTGTAAATATGCCGATATAGGGAATGATATTAAAAAGACCAGTAATCAGACCCAGTAAAAGAGAATATTTGATTCCCAAAGCAAATAACGCCAGGCACACCACTACCGACACAATACACATCTCTATAAATAAGCCGGTAATATATTTTCTCAATATTTGTTGCACCTGTTCTACGATATCATGTACCACCAGCGAATTTTCCTCCAGGAAAACTGAAATGAGAAAATGCATGATAATTCTCCGGTACGTGAGAAAAAAAAGCGTGTAAATAAACGTGAACACGAAAAAGAGGAACATAGAAGAAAGTGAGACGATGGTTACTCCAACCACAGCTGTTCCGGACGCTAATACATTGCTGGCGGCCGACTTTATATATGTAAGTTGTTTCGTTGAATTTATATGAAATTTCAGGGCGATCCAGTGCTGTATGCCGGACAGGGAATTATTCAATTGCATCTTGAACTGAGGCCAGTCATCGGTCAGGTCACTCATTTGTACACCTACCATGTATACAATGCCCGCTACCAATAAGAGCAGAAGCAATACAGAGAGTATGGATGCCAACCCGCGACGGAAATGGAATTTATTTTCCATGATGGCGGCCAATGGTAAAAGCAAAATAGAAAACAAACATGAAAAAATCAACGGACTCAATAATTCTTTCCCCTGGACGACGAGATAACCGACCGCCACCAGACTAACAAGAACAGCTGCCAGTTTATGATAAAATGGAAATGATTTGTTTGAAGGAGTCATTGGGCGAGTTAAAAATTTAAATCTTAAAAAGTAAAAATAGTCGGTCTATACCAGCCAAAGCTCTTTTTTACTTTTTAGTTTAGTTTTGGAAAAAAACAGGCATGATTTTTAGAACGAATAGCATCAAACATCTAATTTTGACAAGTACTTCAGTGTGTAAATGACATGAAAACCAAAAAAATTCTGATTGCCGCGGGCGTCACACTTACAGCCATATTGATCATTCAGATGATTAAAAGTAAAAAAACCAGGAAACGGCTCACCGTTGTAGCGGATGAAGGATATGAAACCGCTGAAGACATCCTCTTCCCAAAAAGAAAGTTCCTTCGTCTCGGATAGAGGGAATGCCCGATGAACGTTCCTAAAATGAACACTCTTCAAGATTATCAGAATAGAATCTTATTCTGCACCTTTCCTTCATATCGTATGTGTAAATAATTGATTTTTAATACATTAATGTATCATAAATTTTTATTTGACACACCGGGACACCGATAGAAGCAAATGTACGCAGGCCTTAAAAAAACGTTAGTTTTTGAATGAGTCCGGTTATCACCTGAAAACATGGAGCGTTCGTATTAAGGCCGTTAAAATTGAGGTATAACCTGTCCCGGACAGGCTTCCAGCCTGAAACGCTGCCTAATTTTCGCATTATAAAAGGAAAGAAAAACACTTGTTTATACTTTTTAGTATAAACGGTTTCGTAAATTTGCAGAATGAAGACAGATCTCATTCAACCTAAAAACCGGGAAGCTGAAGATGAAATGAGGACAATAGAAAAAACGGTCTTCAGCGACTATAAATACGGGTTCGTTACAAACATAGAAGCTGACGAAGCACCCAGAGGACTGAATGAAGACGTTATCCGCTTTATTTCAGCCCGGAAAAAGGAACCCCAATGGATGCTCGAATGGAGGTTGAAAGCCTATCGCCACTGGCTGACAATGAAAACGCCGGACTGGGCCAATATAAAATACCCTCCCATCGACTATCAGAATATCATTTATTATTCTGCACCAAAACAAAAAGTGAACCCCAAAAACCTGGATGAAATAGATCCGGAACTGTTGAGAACATTTGAAAAGCTCGGAATTTCTCTCGATGAACAGAAAAGGTTAACCGGTGTTGCAGTAGATGCAGTAATCGACAGTGTATCCATTGGAACTTCTTTCAAAGGTCAACTGGCGGAACTCGGCATTATCTTTTGTTCGATGAGCGAGGCCATTCAGGAACATCCTGATTTAATTCGGGAATATCTTGGAACTGTGGTTCCTGTTACGGATAATTACTTTTCAGCTTTGAATGCTGCCGTTTTTAGCGACGGCTCATTTGTATACATTCCGAAAGGCGTACGATGTCCCATGGAACTTTCCACATATTTCAGGATCAACGCCGAAAATACGGGTCAGTTTGAAAGAACGCTGATCATTGCGGATGCTGACAGTTATGTGAGTTATCTGGAAGGTTGTACAGCTCCCATGCGGGACGAAAACCAGCTGCATGCGGCGGTGGTCGAACTGATAACGCAGGAAAATGCTGAAATCAAATATTCAACGGTACAGAACTGGTATCCCGGTGATAAAAACGGAATGGGCGGTGTTTATAATTTTGTAACGAAAAGAGGAATCTGCAAAGGCAACCGCTCCAAAATATCATGGACACAGGTGGAAACCGGATCTGCCATTACCTGGAAATATCCCAGCGTTATATTAAAGGGCGATTATTCAACGGGTGAATTTTATTCAGTTGCAGTTACAAATAATTACCAGCAGGCAGACACGGGGACTAAAATGATGCATCTCGGAAAAAATACCCGCAGCCGCATCGTTTCCAAAGGAATTTCTGCCGGATACAGCAATAACAGTTATCGCGGATTAGTACATGTTAGTAAGAATGCAAGCAATTCAAGAAATTTTTCACAATGTGACTCTCTCCTGCTGGGTGATAAATGCGGGGCTCATACGTTTCCTTATATCGAAGTGAGAAATAATTCGGCAGTTGTGGAACACGAAGCCACGACATCCAAGATTGGTGAGGATCAGATTTTTTATTGCAATCAGCGCGGGATTGATACCGAAACGGCGGTGGCATTGATCATCAATGGGTTCGCCAAAGAAGTGATGAACCAGCTTCCGATGGAATTTGCGGTTGAGGCACAAAAACTACTGGCGATAAGTCTGGAAGGAAGTGTAGGTTAAAACGGTCAACCGTCAACCGTCAACGAAAATAACAGAGTAACAAAAATTATAAAGAAGTATTATGTTGACGATTCAGAATTTGCATGCAGGTATTGAGGGAAAGAAAATCTTAAACGGAATTAACCTGGATATCAAACCAGGCGAAGTACACGCTATTATGGGGCCCAATGGTTCCGGCAAAAGCACCCTGGCATCAGTTCTGGCCGGTCGCAGTGATTATGAAGTACTCGAAGGATCCGTCGAATTCCTTGGTAAGAACCTGCTCGATTTATCTCCGGAACACAGGGCAGCGGAAGGATTGTTTCTTGCCTTTCAGTATCCCGTCGAAATTCCGGGCCTGAACACCATAAATTTTATCAAAACGGCGGTAAACGAAATTCGGAAATATCGCGGTGAAGATCCGCTGGATGCTGTCACATTTCTGAAAAGAATGAAAGAAAAAATGGCGCTGGTCAATATGGAGCAGACTTTATTAAGCCGTTCCCTGAACGAAGGTTTTTCAGGTGGTGAAAAGAAACGGAATGAAATATTTCAAATGGCTATGCTGGAACCAAAACTGGCTATACTGGATGAAACGGATTCCGGCCTCGATATCGATGCCATACGTATTGTTTCAAACGGTGTAAATAAATTACGCAGAAAAGACAATGCCATACTGGTCGTTACCCATTATCAGCGTTTGCTGGATTATATCGTACCCGATTTTGTTCATGTACTGTATAATGGCAGAATAGTCAAATCGGGACCGAAAGAACTTGCGCTGGAACTCGAAGAAAGAGGATACGATTTTATAAAAAATGAAAATACTGTAGAGGCCGTCTGACGTGCAGCTTAATAAGATATAATGAATACCATTGCATATTTTAAAGAAAGATTTGATCAGTTCCAACCCAGTGAAGACCATGGAGGACTGGACAAAATCCGTGAGCAGGCTTTTACCACTTTTTCTACTCTGGGGATTCCCGGAACCAAGCACGAAGAATGGAAATATACCCGTGTCGCGGGTCTTTTCAATAAGGAATTCCAATTACCTGCCGATCCGCTCACGGGTACTATTACGACAAAGGATCTCGATCAATTTCGTTTACCCGGTTACGCACAGGCCAACGAACTGGTATTCGTGAACGGGTTTTATTCTTTTGCACTTTCAAAAATACTATCCACCGGACTGGAAGTGATCGCACTGGAGGAAGCAGCAAATAATGGTCACCGTGAAAAGGTAACGACATGGCTTGGTGACAGTAGTCATTATCTGAAAGATGGAATAAACGCTTTAAACACTGCTTTCGTCCATGGAGCTGTTTTCATTCATATTGCAAAAGGGCAAATCCTTCAGCATCCACTTTATATCTATCATGTAACCGATGCGCGATCTGTGAATATTCTTTCACAACCGCGAAGTCTGATGATCGTTAACGAACAGGCCCAGGTGCAGGTTGTTGAATCCTATGCTACTTTAGGAACCAATGAAAGTTTTACAAACCAGGTCATGGAGATCATTGTTGAAAATGCTGCCAGGCTGGAATACTATAAAATTCAAAACGATGGTTCAAATACCAACCAGGTAAGTACTACACATATCCGACAGGTGGGCAAAAGCTTTACACACACCGTCACCATTTCACTGAATGGCGGACTGGTTCGTAATAATTTGAATGTGATCCTCGATGCAAAGAATTGTGAGGCCCATCTCTACGGACTTTATTTTCAATCCGGCCAAAGTCATATTGACAATCACACCATCGTTGACAATATCAAACCAAATTGTCTGAGCAATGAATTGTATAAAGGTATCTTGAACGATCATGCAACAGGTGTGTTTAACGGAAAGATATTTGTCAGGCAGGCAGCACAAAAAACCAATGCTTACCAAAGTAACAAGAATATACTGCTGTCCGACTCCAGCAGCGTGAATACAAAACCACAGCTTGAAATTTTTGCAGATGATGTAAAGTGCACGCATGGATGTACGGTGGGCCGTTTGAATGAAGAGGGTCTGTTTTATTTGCAATCCCGCGGTATTTCAGAAAAAACTGCCCGCAACCTGTTGCTGAGCGCTTATGCATCCGATATTCTGGATCAGATAAAGCCCGAAGTATTAAGATCATTTGTTGAAAAGCTGATCAATCATCGCCTGGAAAAAGATTTATCATGAATTCGCCGCTTACCAAATCAAAATCTTTAGACATCAATGTCATCCGTCAGGAATTCCCGATATTAAACCGGGAGGTAAAAGGTCGGCCATTGATATATCTGGATAATGCAGCAACCACCCAGAAGCCACAGCAGGTTCTGAATGCCCTCATGCATTATTATACAAACTATAATGCCAATATTCATCGCGGCATTCACACCCTGGCAGAAGAAGCCACTGCTGCCTTTGAGCAAACAAGGGATGCCGTAAAATCCTTTATCGGAGCAGGCTCCAGGGAAGAAATCATTTTTACCAGAGGAACCACGGAAGGAATTAACCTGGTAGCATATTCCTGGGGTCGGAAAAATATTCAGGCGAATGATGAAATCATCGTCAGCAATATGGAACACCACTCCAACCTTGTACCCTGGCAGATTTTGTGCGAAGAGAAAGGCGCCATTCTGAAAGTCATACCGGTTAATGAAAATGGCGAATTAATCATCGACGAATATAAAAAAATGCTGGGAACCAGGACCAAATTGGTTTCCATCGTTCATGTATCAAACGCTCTCGGCACCGTTAATCCTGTAAAACAGATGATAACAGATGCACATGCCGTGGGTGCTGTGTTTTTTGTTGATGGCGCACAATCGGCCGTTCATCTGGATATAAATGTCATAGATCTGGACTGCGATTTTTTTGCTTTCTCTGCACATAAACTTTATGGACCAACCGGTGTCGGCGTACTCTATGGAAAGAAAGCTTTGCTGGAAGTGATGCCGCCATTTCAGGCGGGTGGTGAAATGATAAAGGAAGTGACACTTCAAAAAACAACTTTTAACGACCTTCCTTATAAATTTGAGGCGGGCACACCTAATATAGCTGACGTGATCGCCTTTAAATCAGCCCTCCATTTTGTTCATTCCGTTGGTAAAGAAAAAATTCGCCGGCATGAACGGGATCTGATGGATTACGGTCAGCAGGAACTTGAAAAAATTCCCGGTCTCCGTATCATAGGAAAAGCAAAGGAAAAAGTGAGTGTGATTTCATTTGTTATTGAAAAAGCTCATCCGCAGGATATTGGCATTTTGCTTGATAACCGTGGAATAGCTGTCAGAACGGGTCATCATTGTGCACAGCCGCTGATGGACAGGTTTTGCATTCCCGGAACATCCAGGGCCTCGTTTGCAGTGTATAATACCCGGTATGAAATTGATGAATTGGTAAAGGGATTGCAGCGGGTAGTTAAAATTTTATCCTGATGAATCCTGATGTGAATATTAAAGAGACTGAAGAGGAAATCATCAGCGAGTTTGCCTTGTTTGATTCCTGGGATGATAAATATGAATATATTATAGACCTGGGGAAGAAACTGCCGGCCCTGGATCCTAAATATAAAACGGACGATAACCGGGTAAGAGGTTGTCAGTCGTCTGTTTGGCTCGTAGTGGATTTTAAAAACGGAAAATTATATTTCCAGGCTGATAGTGATGCGGTAATTGTAAAGGGTTTGATCAGCATGCTGATTCGTGTGCTAAACGGCAGAACCCCGGATGAAATACTGGACGCAAAAATGGATTTTATCAGGGAAATCGGGATGACGACACATCTGGCACAAACAAGGTCCAATGGATTACTGAGTATGATAAAGCAAATGAAACATTACGCACTTGCCTTTAAGATAAAGGATCCGGTTCCTTCAAAAAATTAGGAAATGGAAGATTTGAAAGAAAAAGTAATAGAAAAACTGCAGACAATATTTGATCCGGAAATTCCGGTAAGCATTTATGAATTGGGGCTGGTCTATGAGATTAATATTCTGCCGATCAATAACGTCCAGATCGTAATGACGCTGACGGCGCCGGGTTGTCCGGCCGCTCAATCATTACCGGTTGAAGTGGATCAGAAATTAAGGGAAATAGAGGGCGTGAATGATGTACATGTGGCAGTAACCTGGACACCAGCCTGGGATAAAAGCAGAATGTCGGAAGTTGCCCAGCTTGAACTGGGTTGGCTATAGTAATGATTTGAAACGCGGGGCGGGGGCTTGAAACAATATAAAATTGATATCTAACATTGGCCATTTGAAATAAATATTATGAAAATTACCGCACAGGAAGAATTTGGTTTACGGGTGCTGATCCGGATCGCATGTTGCGAAACAGAAGACGGCATGAGTATTCCGCAGCTTAGCAAAGCAGAAGGGCTTACCAGCACCTATGTTGCCAAATTAACCCGAACACTTCGTATGGCAGGTTTCATAAACAGCACACCTGGTTATAAAGGGGGTTACGTGCTCGCAAAACCATCAAAAGAAATAAAGATAAAATATGTACTGCAGGCATTGGGTGGTGTATTATATGATAAGGATTTCTGTGGTCAGCATACAGGCTCAGTGAATCTTTGTACAAATTCTGTCGACTGTTCTGCCCGTTCACTCTGGCAAATGATCCAGTTCACCGTAGATCGATTGCTGGATAAAATCACGCTCCACGACTTGTCGAACTCCAAAGAAAAAGAATCGCGTCAGTTCCTTCGCCAGATATTGGACTCGGTTCCAAAAATGGCGGAGTAGTTTTATCGTATCCCTTTCATTATTTTTTACATTACGTTATCTTTAGGAAACGATTGTAAAAACAAGTCAATGAAAAATACACGACGTGCATTCATCAAAAAATCTTCCCTGACCGCCTCTGCCCTTTTGCTCGCCCGCGCGGGATTCACCGCTTCCAGTTATAATAGGATCATGGGTGCAAATGACCGGGTGAGGGTTGCCGTTGTGGGATTTTCCGACAGGCACAAATCCACCCATATGCCCTGTTTCATGAATCATTATAAAGAATTGAATTTTGATATCGTTGCCGTTTCTGATATCTGGAACCGGCGAAGAGAGGAGGGAATCGCCCAGTGGAAACAAAAAATGAATCATGATATCACAGGCTGCAGAAACAATGAGGAACTCTACGACAGGAAACTGGCGGATGCTGTTTTTATCAGCACAGCTGACTTTCAGCATGCGACCCATGCGATTCAGGCCGTGGAAGCCGGCTGTGATGCTTATGTGGAAAAGCCTTTCGCCGAAACCATGGAAGATAACCGCGCCGCGTTGAAGGCCATCAAGGCCTCCGGTAAAATTGTTCAGATCGGATCGCAAAGAAGAAGCGGGGCCAATTATTTGGCGGCAAACGATTTTATCAGATCCGGAAAATTCGGAAATATTGTGATGGTTGAATTGACATGGAACGTAAATCAGCCGGGCCGCTGGCGCCGGCCTGAACTGGTTTCCCTCCTGAAAGAACAGGATACGGATTGGAAACGATTTCTGATTAACCGTCCCTATGTTCCGTTTGATCCCAGGTTTTATCTGGAATATCGTTTATTCTGGCCTTATTCTTCGGGACTTCCCGGCCAGTGGATGAGCCATCAGATAGACACCGTTCATTGGTTCACCGGACTTCAGCATCCGCGTTCTGTAACAGCCAACGGCGGTATTTACATGTGGAAAGACGGAAGAAAAAACTGGGATACCATCACCGCGGTATTCGATTACGGTCCCCAAAATGATCCTTCAACCGGTTTTCAGGTGAGTTTTCAATCACGAATGGATAACGGGGATGATCATGCGACGGAAGTATATTATTCCAATGGTGGTGAATTAAACCTCGATACCAATAAAATAACCCCGGCAGGCGGCCTGACCCAACACTTTGCGGAAGCGATGCATATGCAGGCTAACCTTTTGCCAACCATGGATTTGTCACATGCCGAAAAAGTGGTGACCTCGGCAAACACCGGGGGAGACAGTCTAACGTCAGCCCATATACGAAACTGGATGGAGTGTGTACGCAGCCGTAAGCAACCCAATGCTCCGGTAGAAGCTGGTTATAGTCACTCCATTGCGAATATCATGACCAACGCCGCAGTTCATACCGGTGCTAAAGCCACATTCGATGAGTCTACACAGAATGTGATGGCCGATGGAAAAATTTTTATCTACTGACAATCTGAAGAATCTTGCACAACTGTAAATTATTTTTGTTGCTTGTCTGCTCTCCCCTGCTGATAAAAGCACAGCAGAAAGAATATGTAAAAATAACAAAAGCCATAAATGAAAATCGAATTGATATTCAAATAGGTCATTCCCTTTTTTCGCGCTTTATTTATCCGGACAGCCTCGAGAAACCGGTTTTGTTTCCTATCTATGATGCAGGAGAAACATTGATTACACGTGGATTTCCAATGGAACCAAGACCCGGTGAACCCACTGACCATCCGCACCACCTGGGTCTGTGGCTAACTTATGAAAATGTAAATGGTCTGGATTTCTGGAATAATTCTTACGCCATCCCAGTGGAAAAGAAATCACAATACGGATGGATAAAAACAGACAGCATCCTTGAACTCGCCTCCGGAGCAACTGGCATATTGAGGTATCATGCCAAATGGGTCAATCAGCAAAATCAACGACTGATGGAAGAAAATACACGATACGAATTCAGTGGCACGGCAAACCAGGAAAGAATCATCGATCGGATAACGGAGCTGACAGCGGATACCGATATTTTATTTGCGGATGCGAAAGACGGTATGCTCGGTTTACGACTCACCCGCGAACTGCAAATACCTATTGGGCAGGATCAGCATTTTACTGACCAAAAGGGAAATGTCACTGTTGTAAAAAAAGACACAGTTTCCAATGGAAATTACCTGACCAGCGAAGGAATTCAGGGAGACTCCGTCTGGAGCACGAGAGCCAAATGGTGCAAGGTTTTTGGTAAAATAAAAAATGACTCTGTCAGCATCACCATTTTTGATCATGTGCGCAATCCAAATTACCCTACGTTCTGGCATGCACGTGGTTATGGTCTTTTCGCAGCAAATCCTTTGGGAGAAAAAATATTTACAAATGGAAAATCTGCGCTGAATCTGAGAATGAAGAAAGGGGAGAAAATAATTTTCAGATACCGCATACTCATTCAAAACGGCTCATCAACATGTACAACCAGCTATCTGAATCAAATGGCAGAAACATTCAATAAAGTAAATTGAGGAACTGATTCTACAACCTGCCTATAAAGGGTTTTTAGAACCAATTCCTCAAAATTTATTTGCAGGTTAAAATCCAAATCCTACATATACTGAGAGCCCGTTATTTTTCGCACTCCCTAATGCAGCACTGGTCAGGTTACCTGATTTTCCGATTTCAGTCAGACCGTAATTATATCTGGCGCCAATCGTAAAATTTTCGATATCAAAGCCGAGTCCGCCTGCCAATCCAAAGTCCCACCGGTTGAAATCATTAGCATTGAGATCTGTGATACTTTGAATAGTTCCATTGTTGTTTACATCCTTAACGTTCGCATTCGTCAGGTAAGCTCCGTATCCGCCTAAGTGAATGCTGAAATTTTTCGTCAGATTCACAACAGCTAAAAGGGGCAATTCCACATATCCCAGGTTGAATCGGTATTCGCCGGTACCCTCAACGAAATTATTATAGTCTGTTTTTGATCCTTTCAGGCTGTATAATAATTCCGGTTGTAACGAAAATCCCGGTGTAATGGGAATCTTTGAAAAAATACCTACGTTAAATCCTGGCTTCAAATGATTGTCGGTAAAATTATCTGAGGAAAGATTGGTTAAATTCAACCCTCCTTTGATACCAAACTTGGTAGCCAGGGTAGATTCTTCAGAAGTTTGTTGTTGCTGGGCATGAACTGTAGAAAAAATTACCAGTGATAACGTGAAGAGAAGAAATGCAAATTTCTGCTTAATACTTGTTTGTGTTTTCATAACAGATTATTTAGTTAAGCATAGAATATTCAATTTCCATGCCTGCAGAATTGTAAAAAACACAGTTTATTTTACCGGAGCTGGTGATAATCCTTTAACAGAGTCCTTTATAAGAAAAATGGAGTCACTTAAAACATGCTCAACTTTATCACATAGATCGGCATATTGTATCCGGGAGTACATATGGATCTGATGCAGATTCTCTGTATTGATGCCGAAAGTAGTTGATAGCATGTTTGAATAAATACTATCCTTTTGAAGTGTATAATTGATAGCTGCGTTATTATTAATCTTGATATTTAATTGCTGATAGGATTTCAGGGGGCCGTAAAAGTAAACCTGAACATAAGCGGAATCAGTCCCCAATTCATTGATTACGCGATCTACCATAGGGCTGCCTTTTGTTCCTATCAGATAACCATGCTCATCATAGGATTCCATGTAAACGGGTATCCTGTTTTGATAAAATGTGTAGGATTTCAAAAATTGGTTGGGATAAAACAAATAGGCGCCTCCCTTCAAACTGTCCCATCCTTCATCGTACAGAGCAGTAATTTTGTGGCTGGAGTCTTTTACAGTGATTAATTTTCCGGTAACATTTTTTAAAATGTCTGTAAGATCAATTAAACAGACAGGACCCCTGGATTTGCAGGCAAATATGAAAAATATCAGCACAAGGGCAAACCATTTCATGTGGAGTAGTTTTTATATAGCCAGCTTAAAACATAGCCCGGTTTCACCCGATTAAATTAAGAATATTTATTGAATTTATCTCCGGTCATTAATGGTAAAACGGATGCCTCGGCAAAGAACACTTTAAATTAGCTGTACTTTTACTTCTCTGTGGAAGTAAGTTATGCATTTAACAGAAAATAAAAATGGCGTAAGGATAATTTAAGGTGCCGCAGATGCACTATCATCTGGTAATTTTTTTGCCAAATAATAATAGGCCTCATGAAAGTGATGGACAAAAATCGTTTGTGGATTGTCCGGAAATAATTTGTAGTAATCCGGATCGGCAAGTAGAACAATCACATTCCCTACCCGCACATAATCCATGCTATTATAATAAGAGGCCGGTGGCTGAAATCCGGGAATTGCCTTCTTTACATAATTTTCAAGCCCTTTCCCAAGACAATCCTGAAA
>DASXNJ010000006.1:0-2319 GCA_036495145.1 Puia sp. | reverse complement strand
TCAATGATTTCCCCCATTTTTGAAATACCCTCGCCAAAAATAATATCAAATTCGGTGCTGCGGAATGGCGGAGCCACTTTATTCTTTACCACTTTTACTTTTACATGGTTACCGATCGCTTCTTCTCCATCCTTTATCTGGGCCATCCGACGAATATCCAAACGCACGGATGCATAAAATTTTAAAGCATTACCACCCGTAGTCGTTTCCGGATTTCCAAACATCACCCCGATTTTTTCACGGAGCTGATTGATGAATATGCAGATGGTGTTTGTCTTGCTGATTGTAGCGGTAAGTTTCCGAAGTGCCTGTGACATCAATCGGGCATGAAGGCCCATTTTACTGTCACCCATTTCTCCTTCCAGTTCTCCTTTGGGAACCAGGGCAGCCACCGAATCGATTACTACGACATCGAGAGCCCCCGAAAGTATAAGCCGGTCGGCTATTTCCAGGGCCTGTTCACCATAATCAGGCTGTGAAATCAGGAGATTATCCACGTCTACTCCCAATTTCTTGGCGTAATTACTGTCAAAAGCGTGTTCAGCGTCAATAAAGGCACACATACCACCTTTTTTCTGCGCTTCAGCAATCACATGTGTGGCAATGGTTGTTTTACCCGAAGATTCTGGTCCATAAATTTCAATCACCCGTCCACGAGGCAAACCGCCGATACCGAGCGCTACGTCCAAACCGATTGAACCGGTGGAAACTACTTCCATGGGTTCTGTACTTTTTTCATTCATCATCATTACACTTCCCTTCCCAAAGTCCTTGTCTATCTTATCTATCGTTAATTTAAGCGCCTTTAATTTTTCTGCGTTTGACATTGCTTATTTTTTAGCTGTTTAAAGTAGTTGATTATTCAAAACTAGGATAAATATTTTATTCACACTAATTTTTTTAGTAAATAAAACTAACTATTTTGGTGACCCGTTTTTGATCCGTACCTTTTGCCGGCTCCCCGTCACGCCCGGAAGTGGCGGGAAGGATGGCATACCTGATTGCAAATGGACTGAATTTTCGAATCGTGGTCAATACAACAATGTGGTAAATTTGAAACATGAACCGTATCGACAGGTTATTTGGCATTCTCACTTTACTCCAATCCAGAAAATTTGTTACGGGCGAAAAAATTGCCGAGAAATTCAATATCAGTGTTCGTTCTGTATACCGGGATATTAAGGCCCTGAATGAGCAGGGAATTCCAGTTAGTTTTGAGCCTCATCGGGGTTATTTTATTGTAAACGGATATTTCCTTCAACCCGTTTCCTTTAGCACAGAAGAGGCGAACGCCCTTTTATTAATGGAATCCATCGTTTCAGCATTTGCCGACAAATCGATTCATCAGCATTATTCTTCCGCCCTGACCAAAGTGAAATCCGTTTTACGCGCCTCCCAAAAAGATTCTATTGAAAGGCTGGCCGCAAATATCAAATTACAGGTACCCGTTTGTTTCGTTCAGAGTTTCGACTATCTGACGCGCATTCAACAGGCCATCTCTTCCCAAAAAATCCTGGAGATCGGTTATACGAATAAACAGGAAGAGGTTTCTGTCAGAAAGTTAGAACCCATTGGACTCGTGTTTTATGCACTCAGCTGGCACCTGATTGGATGGTGCCACAATAAAAAAGACTATCGGGATTTCCGCGTTTCCCGAATTCTGCGACTTCAATGCACGGAAGAAAATTTTTCTATTCCGAAGCATATGTCGTTGGATGATTATATGAACCTGCTTCCCGTAAAATATTAAAATGAAAATAGTTTTTGGTCTGCCATAGGGTTGTCAGTGGCCGGTGTTTTCTTTGTTTAAATTATTAAACAATATTATGAACACGATTACATCTTATTACGAAAAACAATTGAAAGAAGAAGCAGAGATCACCCGCAAAATGCTGAAAATTGTCCCGGACGGTCAATACGATTGGAAGCCGCATCCCAAAAGCATGAGCATAGGCCAGCTGGCAACCCATATTGCAGAATTACCCAGTTGGATTCCACTTGGTATCAGTACTGAAGTTCTTGATTTTGCGGTCAGCGATTACAAACCCACGCCAATAGATAATAATGTTGAATTGCTAAAGGTATTCGAAGGCAATCAAAAACAGGCTTTGGAATCTTTGTCAAAAACAAATGATGAATATTTAAAGAATTCCTGGACAATGAGAAATGGCGAACAAGTGTATATGACACTCTCCAAAGAAGATGTTATCAGGATGGCTATTTCCCAAACGATTCATCATCGTGCACAAATGGGAGTTTTTCTGCGACTTCTGAACATTCCCATTCCGGGATCCTACGGGCCCAGTGCGGATGAAATGG
>DASXNJ010000005.1:0-11552 GCA_036495145.1 Puia sp. | reverse complement strand
CGTCCGCAGGCGCATCAACGAATCAGTTTTCACACTCATCTGACAATACCAGTCAAATATTAAAACGTAAATAGGATTCAATTTATAGAAATTGCCCAATCGCATTTAAAAAATCGAAAATGAAAACATTATGTTTGTCCGGCATGCTGATTTCCGGAATCATGGTCATCCTGATGTTAGCATATCTGGCCGCCTGCAAAAAAGAAACAACGGGCACCGCCACTCCGCCACCAAAACCAGATACACTGGTGAATATTCTGGACCGGGACACGGCATTAGAGCGGGGCGGATCGAATTATGGTTTCTACTCCGTGGGAACTTACCTGAACGATCCGACACTGGATGAGTGGAATAAATATCTGAATATACAGTAAATGGTTTACCAAGTGAATGCCTGCTTTCAGACGACTTCAATAGTTTTTATTCAACCATGCAACATAATGTTCTTACAAATAATTTTGCATTCATAGGATTCGCCAATAATTCTGGTGCTCCGACAACATATCAGTATCAATATCAGTACAATGAGCAGGGACTGCCAACACAAATAGTGTTTGGCCCATGGATTATAACAAATACATATAGAAAATATAAATAGAAAGCAGAATAAGAGTTTACACTTAGCGATCAGCTCTTTTAGAACGTCCAGGTCTTAATAATTATCCTTGAGCAAATGCAGCGCACTGCCCGATAAAATGACTGCCGCGCTATCTCCAATGAAATGATGAAGTCTTTCTGTTTGAAAATGACCCAGATCCAGAATGCTGTTTCCCTTCACATCAGCATATATTGTTTTTGCGTGCATGACAGCGGATCCTGATATATCTTCAGTCATTTCAAATTTTAATTCGGAACTATCCCGCTGTAGAATGGACAGGGAATCAAAATTGTGTACCAGGCTCTCGATCTCCATGCTGGATTTGCCGGTCATGCTGACAAAAATTTCCGGCTGTTTTAATTTATAGACATCCAGATTCGAATTGACTGCTTCCACCGATAAAAGCTCGGGACAGGAAATAGCCAGAAGTACATGATACTTCATCCAATTCTTCCTACCTGGATCGTCCTCACGCGGTTGAAAGCTTACGAAGAGTGTATCATCTGTAATCTTCACCTGTACACGATCTTTTAAAATATCTTCAGAATAATTTAAGACTCCGGCAAATCCGTGCGGCCCCGGAACAAACATGATTCGCGTTATATTTCCACCGGTCAATCGAATATGATGAAAATTACCTCTGGCAAGCTTATTATAGTTCCAGAACGGATCAGTGCGGTCTATATGGTTATATTCATCCTTTAAAATAAAAGACGACCCGAACAGGGAAACAACAAACAGTCCGGATAGGATCAATAAAATCAACGTAGATTTTTTCATTATTTCTGTTTTGATTGCGACTTCAGGAAATTCTTATATAAAACTTCAATTTCATGCATTTCTATTTTCAACAGATGCATATTTTTAAAAACGTTTGGCAATTCATTTTTTATAAATTCATTCCTTTTATAGTGAGTGACCCGGCGGATCGCGTCCTTCTCTACAAAAATGCCGATCCCTCTTTTATTGGAGATGGCTCCCAGTTCCTGCAAAAAATCGTAGGAACGCTGCACAGTATTTGGATTCACCTGCAGTTCGACAGCCAGGTCACGGATACTCGGAATTTTCTCTTCAGCGTTCCAATGCGTCAAAAGAATTTTTTCGCATACATAGTTCATTATTTGCAGATATATCGCCTGATGATTGCTGAAATCCATAATTAAATCTCTTTTTCGGTAAGGCGTATAAATGATATGATGAGCAGGGCAGATGGTAAACCATAGCTGGCAACCGCGTCATAAATATTTGACCAGAACAAGGGTAATGCCAAAATGCCTTGCTCTGCCCCGTTTTTTATGCTAATGCTGTGAAAAGGGAAAGCACGAAATATCCCCTTGAATAAAAAAGAGCTAATCAGGTAATTCAGGAGGAACGTAAAAAAATAAATACCGCATACGACGAGCGCTACCTTTACAAAAGCCGCCCGATTAAAATAAAGAGAGCCCACGAGCATTGCCGCCATTGCATTTGCAAAAAATATGAGTATGAGACCCGTATCTCCGTCGAAATTAAAAATAAAGACGCTGTTATATTGTTCTCTATACCGCGGATCATGATTGTTCAGACTCAAATGATACAGGTGTACAAACAAAGTATCCAAACCACGGAAATAAAGAAGGAAACAGCTCGTATAAATGACTCCTGCGATCAGTATGGCACATAGCCACTTCTCAAATAGCGAAGCCGGCAACGTCAGATAAGAAGCGCCACTGGCTATGTCCGAAAAATAACCGAATACCACAGAAGACAATAAACAACCTCCTCCGATCAATCCAATGGTGAAACTAAAAAGTTGTGCTACTTCAAAATTGGCGATGCTTTTCAGCAGAAAATAAATCAGCAGTGCAACTGCAAAGGACAAAAGAAAAATACCACCAATCTGGGTTGGTTTCTCCAGCACTGTCTTTATGAAATACCGCCTGAAGCGGATGGGGCTGAAATATTCAAGCATAACGGAAGGTTTTATTAAGTTTGAAATATCCTTTGAATTTCCGAAGGACGGGAAGTGACAGCGTTAAAAAGCAGCTCAAGGTTAAGCTGGTCCTCCATCTGTTCGCTATTCGCTGTAACCGCCGCAAATCCACCGATCACCGGCTCAGAAAAAAGAACCGGTTTATCTTCCGGCAGGGTTTGCCAGTTTCTAAAACTAAGTTTCCGGCCAATTTCTGCAACTGTTGCATTTAAAAGCATTTCGCCTTCATCGATAATTAATACCGTATCTATCAGGTTCTCTAAATCCCGGGTCTGATGTGTGGAAATCAAAATGATCCTTTCCTCATTCATAACAGAAGCAATCAGACGTCTGAATTGTGCCTTTGAAGGGATGTCCAATCCATTGGTAGGTTCGTCCAGTAACAGCAGTGTTGTATTGCATGCTAAAGAAAAAGCAATAACAAATTTCTTCTGCTGTCCGAATGATAACGTTTTCAGTTTTGCTATCGGATCAACCTCCAGTATCCTGAGATATTCCTGAAACAGATTTAGACTAAACCTTGGATAAAATGGAGAAAAAATCCGAATGTACTTTGCGATCGAAATCGGTGGTACATACACTTCCTCCGGAATAAAATAAATATCTTCAAGAAATAAAGGTGATCTGTTTCGTGGTTCCCGCGCAAACACAAGAATTCGGCCACCCGAAGGGAACAGCAAGCCGCTCAGTTGCTTGAGCAAAGTAGATTTGCCGGCGCCGTTTTTACCGAGTAGTCCATAGATCTGTCCCTTCTGTAATACCAGGCTTAGCCCTTTGTATAATAATCGTTTTTTTGAATATCCAAACGACAGGTTTTCGATACGTACCATAGTGTATTAGTTATCTAGTACACGTCGAAGGTAAACATCATTTTATAACGGCCAAATAAATCTCCTGGCATTCAAAACCAAAACCTGCTTTAATGTAATTCACTTCATTTGAATGGCGGGGTAGTCCGGGCTAAGCGTTTACACTTAGCTGTGCTCGCCGAAACTATACTTTTTCTTCGCCCGGGAATCAAATAAAGCTCCCAATATATTGATACAGTCCTTCTTTTACTATATTTTGTAGTATGCTTCCCCTAAAAGCTAAACTGCTTACCATTCTGTTGGCATGCTGTATGCTGAATGCATTCGCACAAACGAGTTGCGTGCCCGTTTTTGTAAATGAATATGCCGGCAGCGGACATATGGAGCCGTACACGATGAAAGCACTGGCAGACGGAACTTTTCTCATTGCAGGCCGGGGTACAGCCAATGGCACCGGACCCTATGACGGTATGGTGATGCATGTTACAGCTACAGGAAACATCATCTGGAGTTTTCTGATCGGCGGTGCGGCTGATGATGCATTCACCGGCATTGCCGTCCTGGCCGACGGTTCTTTTATATTATCCGGATCTACCGCTTCTTATGGCCACCCTGAATCAAAAGGCTGGCTGGTGTTGATTAATAATAATGGTAATCTGATCTGGAGCCGGCAGATCGGATCTGCGCATGTTGGTACTGACCGGATCAAAGCAGTGATACAGTATAGTGACCACGATATCGTCGGCACGTTCAACGAAGATGACAGTTCCGCTTTGTCAAATCCGGTTGTTTTTAAAATAGGTGAGGATGGGACATTGCGCTGGTGTATGAAATTTGACAACGGACATGACGATAGTTTTACTTCGATTGCTTTTTCAGGAGATACCATTTACGCATCCGGATATTATTCAACCGCCACCGCTAAAAAAGGAGTTATTACGCAGCTCAGCGCAACAGATGGAGTATTGATAAACACGCGTAATATTTATCGCGATGACCCTTATGATCAGGAAATTGCCGGCCTGGAAATTTTCAACCATATGATTTCATATGGTCTCTGGCGGCATGGGCCGGTCAATGTAAGTTTTCCTATCAATGGAACGGTATATGTAAAAACGGACCTGGCCGGTACAAAGCAGATGGTGCGGTATGTTGACAATGGCGGCGATGTATCCAGAATGATCCCCTTCCGTACCATAGATAGCGGCTTCTATATACTTCGTTCGCATAGCGGTATTCCCTTTCAGTATTCAACGGTTTGCAAAATAAATTGCTTTGGAAAGATGGATTGGGGTCATGCTCTTGACAGCATTTCGGCGATGGCAAATATTGCCCTCGCTGTAACCGCTGACAATGGCCTCGTCTCAGCTCATTTTCATAATGACATTTCAACCAATTATCTTAACCAGATGCGTCTGGTGCGCATGAGTAAGAACGGTGAAACCGGTGACTGCCAGTTAAATACCGCCTTTATCATTACTGACACACTCGGATACAATGAAATGCCGTTTTCCTGGTCATCCGTCACAGCAGAAAATCCTGATCAGGCGGTCATAACATCAGCGGAAATGGTAAACAGTCCCGGGTTGAAAAATCTTTGCCTGAACAACCTGTGCATCGACAATACACTCCTTGCTCCCGGATGTAATAATAACTATCGGATCGAATACAACGGACCTCAAATTGAACTTTTCCGCGACGCTGTCACCACGCCGGATGGAGGTCATATAACGATTGGGGATAACGCATATTCAGCAACAGATGGGCTCGGTATAAAAACAGATGCAAATGGTCAGCCCGTTTGGTCCAAACGATTTGAAAATTTTTCCCGTAACATGCAATTCATTCGTATTATCAGATCAGCAGATAATAATAATTGGATTTTTGCAAACGAAACTCCCTACGTAAACTATTTAAGTTTTTTTGATCTGATAAAAATCGATGACTCCGGAAATATTCTTTCTTCAGCGCAGCTGGATCTGGGTACTGCCGGTAACCCGGCTTCACAACTGGGAGATGCGGTTTCCACACCTGATGGCGGATTCATTCTCGTTATCAACAACGACCTGGGAAACAGCGGTAGCATTCATTCTTTTGTTTTTCGTTTTGACGCCAATGCCGGTATGATCTGGCAAAAAGAAATTACGCATCCGGGGTCGGAACCGGGTTACAGATCCATCAGCTGTTCAACCGATGCGTTGTTCCTGGCTTACGATCTTAATAATGACCTGTATGCCAATTGGCAAAAATTTGGCGTGGAAAGGCTCGATCTGAAAACAGGAAATTTAATGTGGTACAAGCGGTTTTCGACAGGAAACAACAATAACGAAAGGATCAACCGGATATTTTCAATCAACGATACGACCTACACTTTCGTGAATAATTTTGTCCCCGCTGGTCCTACCGATTCAATTACCAATACGGTTATGGTTAAAGTGGATCCAAAGGGTAATCTTTTTGAGTCGCTCATGTTAAATGGAGAAAGGATGAAAGCGGACAGTTGGTTTTCTTATCCATATATGTCTTCACCTACGATTACGATGACGAATGAAAATGATTTCGTGTTGTGCGATAAAGCCAGTGTGAACGGAATCAACAAACTGAATATCGTCCGGTTCGATCAATCGGGAAGGGCATCATGGTCCAGGAATTTCGAATCGATGAACAGCCACAACCCGCAAAATATACATCAGCAGGGGACCGGATTTCTGGTCATGGGCGAGACAAATAAAACGAATACTACAGATCCCCCGGTTTTAGCCAATGGGTTTTTGTTGAAAGTGGACAGCAGCGGGCAGATCATAAACAATGCAACCGGCGATTGTCAGCAGGTGAACCGTAATTTTTCATCATCTCCCGGACTCATTCACGAGTCTGCTGTTGAATCGAGACAGGCTAACGACATCAGCGGAACTTCCATGAAACCGGTCAATATCATTTCACAGGACATCGACGTCCATCCTACAGCCTTTTGTACACAAAAAGCGTCATGTGCCGGAGTGAATCTGAAACAAAGTGGAAAAGGATGTTCTTTAAAAGACACGCTTGTCTTTTTCTTAGAGAATGCCGCAAGCTGTGGTGCATCTGCCAGCTGGCAGTACGACAGCCTGTATTTTCATTCGATTTTTTCCAGCAGAGATTCCATTCTGTTGAAGCCGGTTCGCGAGGGCCGGTCTGTTGTCAGGGCCTCCATGGAAGGCAATTGCTCTTTGAGCAACCAGCAGATAAATACTTTGGTGTCACCCACGGCATCCGGTGTGAACCTCGGTCCGGATACGCTGTTGTGCACGGGTAATTCGATAAAACTCTCTGCAGGACCGGATTTCGCCGGTTACCTGTGGAATGATAAGAGTACGGATTCGACGCTGATGGTAAATACCAGCGGGACTTATTTTGTTCAGGTCTCAGATAACTGCGGCGGTAAAGCAACGGATACGATCCATATTCATCCGGCGATCGGTACCCTACCGGCGAATTTTTTACCTGCCGATACAATCGTGTGTTCCAATACCGGTGCCCTGATACAATCGCAGACTGAGTTTGTAAAATACAATTGGTCCACCGGAGAAACAAACCGATCCATCCTGGTCAAAACAGCCGGCGAATATATACTTCAGGTGGTTGATCAGGAGGGATGCAAGGGATCCGACTCCATCCGCATCAGCTTCAAAGATTGCGAAGCGCTGCTGGTGTTCCCGAACGCCTTTACACCAAATCATGACGGACTCAACGATGTGTTCCGCCTTAAATATCCCGGTCATGTCAGCGACTATAATCTTCTGATCTTCGACCGCTGGGGTCAGAAAATCTTCGAAACATCCGATCCTTCCGCCGGATGGGACGGCGACTTTAACGGTCAGCACCAACCCGAAGCAACTTATGTATGGATTGTTCACTATACAGATAATGCAGGTAAGAAACAGAATTTGACGGGGAGTGTGGTGTTGATCAGATGATTTCTATTTAAGAGTAAATTTTTATTATAATTTCCCCCAAAAATACCCGCATGAAAATTCTGTTTTTGGTTATGCTCTTTCCGGCATTTTGCTTTTCCCAAAGAAGCGTATCTAAGCAAATCAAAGAACAAAGAAGGGAAGACAGACTTACGGCCGACACCATGAATTTCCCGGATCCTTTTGTATTCATGTATATCGACACGATCGGTTTATCAAAAACAACGATATATACTAAATCCAGTCAATGGCTGATCACTGTAATGGGAAAAAATCCAAAACACGTGCAGGTGCTGGATTCATCAACAGGAAAAATTATAATAACCGATCTCGAGATCTTTAAGAATACCACGGAAGTTCTAACAATCGATATTAAAGAAGGTAAGTACAGGGTAACCCTTGACAACTGCAAATATTCTGTGAGGGGTGACGATTATCTACCCATTTATGCAATGAAGGACAGTAAAAACACAAGATTAAAAAAATATCTGATTTCGCAATCGAACAATGCAATCTTCGATTCCTATAAAGAATTTTTGAGTCGAAAGGACGACTTTTAACTCAAAAGCATTCGTCCGTTTTAATATAACTGACTGATCGGTACCCGGGGTCTAGAAAATTATTTTTTTCGAACCCACCAGCTGATTGCTGATATAAAGGGAACCCACCAGGACAGAATATTTCATACCATTTTTTAAAGGAAGGTCAATTTGATTGACTCCCTTATAGATCTGGGCAGTTTTTGTCAGTAAGGTGGCGCCGGTTACATTGTATATCACCACCGTACCCATTCCTGCATTTTTTGAAGTGTATACTAAGGTTACCCCATCTCCACCCGGGTTGGTTATAAAATAAAAACTCTTTTCATCATCCAGTGTTACAGTAACTTTTACCGTATTGGAATAAACAACCTGCCCACTCGCTGAAGTGGCTTTTATCCGGTAAATATTATCTCCGGGCTGTGGATTTCCATCTATGAAAGTATATAAATCCAGTGTCGAACTGCCGTCGGCTTTCTTATTTAATATGACAGTCCCGATCTCCCGGTATTCGTTATTCACACCCAGTTTTTCGATGGTATAATAACTGGCGAGATTTTGATCCTGATCCTTCCAGCTCAATTGAACGGAATTATTTACATATTTACCATTCAACACGAAATATTGTGTGGCCAGTGTGCCAAAATCATAGATATTCAGAATTTGTACAGCTGTGTCCTTACAACCATTTCTTTTTTCGGTAACAATAAGCTGGTAAGTGCCCCATGCGGTATCTGTTATTGGATTTTGTACCGAAGAAGTAAAACTCTGCGGGCCGCTCCAATTCCAAAGTAATCCCTGCGATCCTCCAAATGGTGTCATATAATTGCTGGCAGCAAGATCTCCGCCATTCAGTTGTAAATAAGAAAAATTTGACCCGATGGAAACCGTAAAAGAGGCTACCGGAGGGAAGGTATCAATGGGAATAACTACTGTATCGGCCCTTGTTGCCGGACAACCTATTGCCGGGGATGAATTAACGATATAAGTCCCGGGTTTATTGATATTTAATTGCGAACTGTCAGCATTCGAACCGGAGATATTTCCATTGGCCGTTTGCCAGACATAATAACCTGCTGTACTATTATTGGCAATCTGTATGGTTCCGACTGATTTATTGCAACGCAAAGTATCAGGTGTCAATGAATAATCCATTACCGGGTTTCTTAAAAATGTCAGCGGCGTCACAAAGTCCTGCATATTGGAAAGAAAGGAATTGGACGATCTTGATTTAAAGAAAATATCTGAGAACAGGGATTGACAGGGGTTTAAGCCGAAGGCGCTATATAGTGCGGGATCCACACCAATACGTGTCAGGTTAAGACCGATTTCAATAAACTGTTCTGATAGATATTGTGTGCCCCAATTCTTTGTTGATTGTTCAGTGCCCCAGGGTGTGGAATATGTTGTATCCTGAGCGGCAGTTCCTGAATAATTCGCGATCCCGGATCCAAAGGCTGTTGCACCTGATTTTGATAATATAGAAGCATAACCAAATGCAGGTGTTGCTCCGTCGAAGTTTGGTCCAAAATTAAAATAGGCGGGTACCACGGTTGCGAAGGTTGACTGGCTTACCCAGATTCGAAGATCGACGACGGGAGCAGATCCGGGTGTGAAATTCACCGCCACGATCATGTCTCCGGTTTGTATAATATTTCCACTCGCATCAAATATCCATTGCGTGTGCCCGGCGTCAGTTCCCGCTGTAGAGAACGCACCGGTTAAAGAATTATAACTAAAATTATTTTTATACAACTCGATATCAAAATATCTCGATCCCGAAGTACCCACTGTGGAGACGCCTGTAAAAAACCATAGGGAATCATGTACATTGGTTCCATCTCTCCGCATATGGGCATAAACATCCAACAGGTCATTTTTGTCGGGAGTATTTGAGGTTCCTCCCTGCCAGTTGGTTGGGTTATCACCATTTTTTGCTGCAATGGTAAATATAGTAGAATCAAAAAGCGGATTCGTTGATACATAATCTCTACCATATACCGCATCCAGCCATAGCTTTCCGTTTATTTTGGAATATAGGGGCACAGACATTCTTTTATTAAATCCAATATTACTCCCCGACTGAAGCAGTGAAAGATAATTGGCAGCATTCGACGTGTCAATTACATTATAGCCCGAAGGGAAGGCAGAAAACCAGTCGTCACTTAAAATCAATCCGGTGGCCGGACCATATTTCACATAGTTATTTCGCGTATCACCATCAACACCAAAATTAGCGTTGATATCGCCGTTTGTTAACTGTGCAAAAATGGAAGAGGAACACAAAAGTGCTGTCAGAAAAAGAGCTCCGGTGTAGAGTTTTTTCATTTGGTTTACGGATTTGATTTACAAGGATTCGGACTAATAATTCCCTTCCAAAATAGAATAAAAGATGGAGCATTGCAACGAACAACTACTATGGTGGATTTACTAATGTAAAGTCTGTTTCGGGAGTCATTTATATTGCCGTCAAAAAAATAAAAAAACAGATACTGCGTTCTTCAAAATATCCGTTAATGCAAAATTCCCGGAACGGGAATTGCTTAAGCCAATATCCTATCCTCAGCTTCATCAATGAAAGGTTGACCCCATGAAAAACACCTTCCTTCTGCTCATTTCAGTTTTTTTGTGTGCATTGCTCCATGCGCAGAAAGTCCAAAATAAGTGGACTCCAACCATTGGTTTGAGTTCTGACATTGTCCCTACTTACAATATCGTTGGCACAGATACCGGTTATTCGAATAATCTCTCCATTGCTCCTTCTTTTTCTATCCGTAATACAGCAGGTTGGGGAATTACTTATTCACCCAAATTTCTGTCAGGTACTTCCGGGCCGCTCATATTTATGCATGCCGTTACTGTGGGAGTAGAACAATATGACAGGAAAACACTTGATTATGCCTTCAACTACAATCATTATTTTTTTAGTGGAAATAAATCTGTTCCGTATTCTCCTTTAAGCAATGAAATTTCAGGCTCTCTGACCTGGAAGAAAATGTGGGTTAATCCGATTGTAGAAGCTGGCGTCGGATTTGGTAATGACACATCAGGTGGTAAGAATTCCCTTGTAAACGATATTGCGGTTGTGCTTGGCGCAGGCCATTCTTTTGAATTGTATGCGGATCAAAATCTGAATATGGTCTTCAGGCCGGCATTATTATTGAATCTTGGTACCAATGATTACTTCTCCTTTCTCTCCATTTCAAATTATAATGGTCACGGGAAAAACAGTCTGAAATTTTTGAAAAACGGCCATCAAAATAATTCAGGTGGAAACGGTAATAAAAATAAATCTGCCGGGTCTCCCTTTTCAGTAAGTAATATAGAAGCAAGGTTTGAGGCATCTGCTGAATGGGGAAACTGGACGCTGAGGCCTGATGCATCCTTATACCTTCCCGTAGGGAAATATGCCGGAACCGGAGTGTATGGTTATTGGCAGATCGCAGTAACTTATAGTTTTTATTAAAATGAAAACTTATGCGTTTCAATACCCCATTGCGATTCCCGCACATGCTTTTTTCTCTTTTTGCGGTCGTTATCTTCCTCACCAGCTATAAAAACAGTCCGGCCAAAACAGATGACGACAAAAAACAAATTGCGGCCATGCTCGACTCATTTAACCAGGCCGCCGCGAAAGCCGATTATACTGGTTATTTCAAATATTTTACAGATGATGCAATT
>DASXNJ010000004.1:0-2587 GCA_036495145.1 Puia sp. | reverse complement strand
CCATCTGGCAAACGATTCGAAATATGGGCTGGCAGCCAGTATTTGGACAAAAGACATTCAAAAGGGAATCGACCTGGCAAAACAGCTGGAATCAGGTGCGGTATTTATCAATACGCTTGTAAAATCAGATCCGCGCCTCCCCTTTGGCGGGATCAAAAAATCAGGATACGGAAGGGAGCTGGACAAACATGGTATCATGGAGTTTGTAAATATTAAGACAATTGCTGTTTCCCATACGGAATAGGTGTCCTGGGACGAATATTATGACAAAAGCGATTTGAATCTTTTTAAATCAGCAATGTCGGTAGAAGAAAGGATCTCGTTATTATCATATTTGACTTTTAAAAATAAAACTCTTTTATGGTTTGGATATTTCTCCAGAATATCCGAAATCAGTTTCCCGGTTGTTTCTTCTTTTTCGAACAAAGGTTTGATCTCCGGAAGTTCTGACTTGAATCGTGTGGGCATTCTTTTGATAATCGCTTCGATGGTTGCAAGTTTTCCGGGAGGTAATTGTTCGATTTTAGAAGCCTTTCCATACAAACCCTGCAATTGTTTTTTGCTCAGTGATCCTCTTTGCTGATACTGCTTGTATAAACTGATAATAAATGAAGATACCGGATAGGCCAGAATACATTCTTCCAGAACCTCATTGATAATATCGAGTCTGTCTTTTGGTTGATTCATTGATTTCAGAACTGCAAATTTAGCCAATGCCATTGAACCCTCCCTGCAAAAATCATCATTCGAAATGCGCCGGCACAGTCATCCTTAATGTCGCTTGAAATACTGTACTTCCCGTTCGTGTTTTTCTGCTGCCTGCCTGGTTTTAAATGTTCCGAGATTCCTGCGTTTCCTGGTTTTTGGATCTGCCTTACGCGAATAAAGTCGGTATTCGCCGGTTTTTAATTTACGTATCATGATTTTTTTAGAAGACATAATCAAATATCATTCCCTGACCATTTGATTTTATTGAAGATCCATTCATAAATTCGTCAGATAAACTGGCGGGATTATCAGATGATGCAAGTCGGAAAACACGTGAGATTTCTTTTTTTATTGGTTCTGGCACTGATCCTTTTTTCAGTGAATGCAGGTGCTCAATCCCGGACAAAACTCAGAAAGAAGGACAGGAAAAGGGATATTGAGTTTGTAACAACAGAGGGCATTATCATTGTAAGGCTTTCCGATTCCACACCATTGCACAGGGATAATTTTTTACGGCTCATAAAATCCGGATACTATGACAGTCTGCTTTTTCACCGGGTGATTCAGTATTTTATGATACAGAGTGGCGACCCTGCCAGTAAAAATGCCGCCCCTGGTCACCCATTAGGTGATTCCAGTGCGCCTTACACACTGCCTGCGGAATTCAGGGTGAGTTTATTTCACAAACGTGGCGTATTGGCCGCAGCCAGGGAAAGTGATGATGTCAATCCGCAAAAAGCCAGCAGCGGTAGCCAGTTTTACATCGTTCAGGGTAAGAAATATACTGACAGCCAGTTGGATTCTGTTGAAATCAAAAGGCTAAAAAGAAAAATTCCCGAATATCAGCGGGAGGTATATAAAACTTTGGGTGGTACGCCTTTTCTCGATCAGAACTATACCATTTTTGGAGAAGTAGTCAGCGGAATGGAAACAGTTGATAAAATCGCGGCGCTACCTACCAGTAAAGGAGAGGATAGAGACCGGCCGTTGCAGGACGTGCGGATATTGAGCACAAAACTTATAAAACGGAAAAACTATTAATCATTTCTGATTCAGTCATTTATTAAACAGGAAAAGCACCAAGTCGTTTTCGGTTGTCTGGCTTTCGCCTTCTAACTTACTGACCCGATGCTTCCTTGAGTCGTTACTCTCCTGTTACAGATTTCACTTCCCAATTGAGATCCTTTTTTCTTTTTACAGATTTCCGTTTCTCAATTACAATTCTAAGGTACGTATCACAATAACCGGTTTCCAAATAAAAGGGCATTCTGTTTTACACGCCTTACGCACATAGTTATCCACTTTTTTGAAAAAATTCCTTTGAGCTGTTTTCTTATTCTTTGATAATTACGGATTTACAAATTTGAGTTGGAAATGATTATCCTCCGGGTTGAGATCAGTCCAAAGCGACGAAAGCGCTCCGCCGATCTGTGGTGATATCTGACCCAGTACATCATCAGCCGCCTGTTCTTTCGGAGAAATTTTTTCGTCACCCGCAAAATGCGCCATGATCGCATTTCTGAAAAGGGGAGCACCATACGATACGAGATCGTCAGGCAGGGAATAAGGCGGATTCGACAACATATAGCTAAAATAACCATCCAGGTGTTCCGATAGAAACTGATTGGAATAAGAAGGAAGATCCACACCACCCGGCAGTTTCGCAGATATGTTGGTTACATATTTTGTATTAATGTTCAGTTCATTTCCATTCATTGTAATAATCCGGTAGGGAATGGGTGCCGTAACAAGAGAGCCGGTCTCGATATCATAGAATTCCCTTCCGCCGGTTGTACGTTTTGTAATATCATTGGCATGATAATGACCTGTAAACATCACTGACAAACCCGCATTTATAAATTGATCCGACAGGGATTCC
>DASXNJ010000003.1:0-2218 GCA_036495145.1 Puia sp. | reverse complement strand
ACTCAATCCGCCTACCAGGCAAACAAAGGAGCTTGTCCACAGGTTTTTGTTAATCGGGAAATCGAAATTCCAGATCAAAGCCAGGGTGATGAAACATATTCCGGTAATAGCCATCCAGGCGGCTTTCTGCGAACCGCTGTGTGTACTTTTTTTAATGTAGGTGCCTGTCAGTATTCCCAGCAGGCCGGTGCTGATGGCTGGTATGTCAGACATCAGACCTTCCGGATCATGGATGCCCAGGTAAAGTTTACCGGGAAGGATACTTCTGTCAATATAGGAGGCGAAATTTCCTTCCATGGTCAGGTCACCCCTTGGAAAACCGGGTGCAGACGTGAATTTCAATAAGAGCCAGTAACCGATGATGAGCGCCCAGAACCAGATAATTTGCGTATTCCTTTTTGAATATATGAAAATGATATTGGCAAACATATAGGCAATGCCGATCCTTCCGAGCACGCTGGCAAAACGGATATCGGAGAAGGGCCTTAAATGAAGACCGTTATTATAAATAATACCCAGGATCACCAGAATAAGTCCACGTCTGATCACACGGAACAAAACTTTTTTCCTGTCATTCCCTTTTTCAAGTTCCCTTCCAACCGAAAAAGGTGTTGCGACTCCTGCCATAAAAAGAAACAATGGGAAAATCAGATCATACAAATGAAAACCGTTCCATGCCGGGTGTGTAAGCTGATTGGATATCCAGTTCAAAGCCGGCCAGTCTGTTGCCTTGGCCATTGTATTGAAAATTTCTTCGGCACCCATGATCCAGAACATATCAAATCCCCGTAGCGCATCCAGGGAATATAAACGTTGACCCCCCGTAGGACCAAGTGGCGAATCAAGTGGCGCTGATTGATTGTGGTGTTTACTCATGTGTGAAATTAGAGATTGAATATAGCCAAAAAATGATTCTGATTTTTTTTGATATCTTACTATTCGATGAAGGGATTCAACAAAGCAGCTGAAGACGGGCTTGTTATTGGTTTGTTACCTACATGGGGCGATAAGGTGACAAAATTATGGGGAGTCGGTCCCGTTATCTTTACTCCGGCAAATGCCAGGATCTATGGAAGCTGGCTGGGCGTTAAGATGCCATCCCCGGGATATGGACAGGATTGGGTTTTGATCCTGGATGATGCTTTAAAAAATTATGCTGATTATTGATTTTAGAAATATTTAATGATTAACTGAAACAAATGAAAATTCCTTTTCTTGTAATACTTCTTCTTCAATTTACCGGTTCTTATTGTCAGTTACATCTGTCTGCCATCTTTAATGATCACATGATCTTACAAAGGGATAAACCCTTAAAGATCTGGGGTGCTGCAAAATCCGGAGAGGAAGTATCGGTTTTATTGGGAGAAAAAAAAGGCACTGCCATTTCCGATAAAAATGGCAACTGGCTGATCACGTTGCCGTCTTTTCAGGCAGGGGGTCCTTATATCCTGACTATAAAAACAAAAAAAGAAACTAAAATTTATAAGGATGTTTTTATTGGAGAGGTTTGGCTTTGTTCTGGTCAGTCGAATATGCAATTCATGGTCAAACAGGCAATCCATGCCAAATACGAAATGCACAGGGCAAATAATCCTTTGATCAGGCAGCTTACGATTCCGAACAAATTGAGTTTTAAACCGGAAGAATTTATAGATACAGCAGTATGGACTTTATCTACACCTGAAACAACCGGCGATTTTACAGCAGTCGGATATTTTTTTGCAAGAGAGATTTATGAAAAACTCCATGTGCCGGTTGGTTTAATCTATGATAACTGGGGTGGCTCTAATGTTGAAAGCTGGATCAGCAAACAGGATATGTTTGGCTCTGACGATCTGAAAGATTATGCCCGGCAAATGTCCGACAACTGGGATCAGACAAATACAAGGATCGAAAAACAGCTGTCTTCAACATTGATAAAAAATAATGACGGCATGAAGCCGGACGTGAACGAGGAAGATTTTCTGAAACCTGATTTTTCATTTTCCGGATGGATGACTACCTCCGCTCCGGGCGACCTTGACTGGAACGGTTTACCCTCATATCGTGGTGAAGCGTACATGATGAAAGTTGTAATGGTGGATTCCATACAATCTCATCTTCCTTCTTTATTAAGCGTCGGGACCGCGGATATCCGGTTTAGTATTTTTCTGAATGGGAAACTATTGTCCATCCCCGATGAAAAAAATATTTTGATTCCGCTGCCGCCGGGTTCCTG
>DASXNJ010000002.1:0-3035 GCA_036495145.1 Puia sp. | reverse complement strand
AGTACTTCCTTTGGTTCATAATTCAGATTGCGGCCATGTTTATATCGAAGGTTGGTGGTGGTTTGTTTGTCCCCGATTACTTTATAGGCTGATTTTACGCGCACGCTGCCGTGATCCGTAGCCAATACAATCGTGATCTTCTTATCCGAAATTTTTTTCAGTGCCTGGTGCAGGGGTGAATGCTCAAACCAGCTGGCAGTGATACTACGGTAGCTCGCTTCATCACTGGCCAGTTCCTTTAGCACTTCCATTTCCGTGCGCGCGTGGCTTAACATATCCACAAAATTATAAACGATCACATTCAAATCATTATTCATCAGATTCAATACATTGTTTACAAGATCCTGGCCCGCCTGGTGATTCAACACTTTCGTATAAGATGTTTTCAAATGATCCATCTTCAGTCTTTTCAGCTGCGCCCGGAAAAATTCTTCTTCAGCCATATTTTTGCCGCCCTCCTCTTCGTCATTCTTCCAGAGATTGGGAAACTGTGCATTGATATCTACCGGCATGAGTCCTGCAAAAATTGCATTACGGCAATATTGGGTTGCCGTGGGAAGAATACTGTAGAATGTTTCTTCCGACTGGATGCGAAAACTCTGGGCAAATACAGGCTGTATGGCCTTCCACTGGTCGAAACGCAGATTGTCGATTAGTACAAAAAAAAGAGGCACTCCTTTTTCAAGATTCGGAAATACTTTGTTACGAAGTAAATTATGGCTCATGACAGGTGTATCGGTCGCTTTCGCCGAAACCCATTTTGTGTAATTTTTTGAAATGAATTTGAAGAACTCGGTATTGGCCTCCTGTTTCTGTGTCTGAAAAACTTCCTGCATTTCCGGACTGTTACTTTTTTCCATCTCAAGTTCCCAATACACGAGTTTTCTGTACAGGTCCATCCATTCCGTGTAATTCGGGTTACTGTTCAGCGTCATAAATAACTCCCGGAATTGCTGCTGATAGGCCGTTGTCGTTGTTTCGGCAACGAGTCTTTTATTATCAATAATTTTCTTCAGACTGAGTAACACCTGATTCGGATTGACCGGTTTGATCAGGTAATCGCTGATTTGTCTTCCGATGGCTTCATCCATCAGGTTTTCTGTTTCATTTTTTGTGATAAGCACAACAGGAATCTGCTGATTTGCCTCTTTTATTTTGGCCAGCGTTTCCAATCCGCTGATGCCCGGCATCGATTCATCAAGCAGAACGACGTCCACCGCATTTTCCTTCACAAAATCAATGGCGTCCAGTCCGTTGGTCATCGCGCTTACCTCATATCCCTTGTTCTGCAAAAAAAGAATATGGGAATGCAGGCTGTCAATTTCATCGTCTACCCACAGTATGGTTCCTAATGGCATGATTTCTTATTTCGTATTTCTAAAGATAGTTTATCAGTCAGTCATTCCTAAATTTGGTGCCCGGAATGAATTCTTTTAACAAAATCAAAATGGGCTCAGGATCAGGATCTCAGAAAATTATCAACGACCCGGTTTATGGATTTATTACCGTTGATCATCCGCTGATCCTTGAAGTGATCCGGAATCCATTCTATCAGCGCCTTCGCCGGATTCAGCAAATGGGATTTGCCAATCTCGTATATCCGGGCGCCGTGCATACCCGTCTCCATCATTCTCTGGGGGCCTATCACCTGATGTGCAATGCACTTTCTGTGCTTAAAAAAAAGGGAATCGAAATTTCTGAAGAAGAAGAACTGGGCGCAAAAATGGCCATTCTCCTGCACGATGTCGGGCATGGTCCTTTCTCCCATGCCCTGGAAAACAATCTGATTGAAAACCTGGATCACGAATCCGTTTCATTACAGATCATGCAGTGGCTGAATCAGGAAATGCATGGAGAACTAAGTACGGCCATCGCTATTTTTACAAATCTCTACCCGAAAAAATTTCTGCATCAGCTCGTATCCGGACAGCTCGATGTGGACCGGATGGACTACCTCAACCGCGACAGTTTTTTTACGGGTGTTTCCGAAGGTGTGATCGGATATGACCGGATCATCCATATGCTGACGGTACATGAAGGGGAACTGATGGTTCAGGAAAAAGGTATTTATTCCATTGAGAAATTTCTGGTAGCCCGGCGGCTCATGTACTGGCAGGTATATCTCCATAAAACCGTTGTAAGCGCCGAAAGTATGCTGGAAAAAATCATTCAGCGTGCAAGGGAAAAAATCAGACAGGGCGATAAACTTTATTCAGGATCCGAATCACTTGATTTTTTTCTTTCCCATTCACCACAGGATCCTTCGGAATATCTGGAAGCTTTTAGCCTGATGGACGACAACGACATTCTGAGCGCATTAAAACTTTGGATGAAGGAACCCGATCCGGTCATTTCCAACCTGAGTGGCATGCTCATCAATCGCCGTTTGCTAAAGGCAAAATTACAGGCAGAACCCTTTGACAATTCCCTGCTGGAGAAATACCTGAACGAGGCCGCACCCCTGCTGAATATTTCAAAAAAAGATGCGGCCTATTTTGTGTTCACCGGCGAACACAACAATACGACCTATGATCCGACGGACGAAAAAATTAATATTCTTTTCAAGGATGGGACAGTCCGGGATATTTCCCAGGTCGACAATGCGCTGATTCACCGGAGCCTCTCAACAGCAGTTAAAAAATTCTATATTTGTTACCTGACGGGATAATCATTTAACTGACTATCATTCCAAATTTATTTCTATGGAATTTTCTGCCGCCCAGATAGCCGCATTAGTAAATGGTAAACTGGAAGGTGATCCGGAAGTGCTGGTAAACAATTTTGGTAAAATCGAAGAGGCACAGGCTGGTCAGCTCGCCTTTCTGGCGAATCCGAAATACGAAGAGTATTTGTACAGTACCCATGCATCGATCATCATTATAAACGAAAGTCAGGTACTAAAAGAGAAAGTCAGCGCTACACTTATTCTGGTTCCGGATGCCTACCTCGCCTTTGCATCCCTTCTTTCAAAGTACCAGGAAATGATGAACCAGCAGCTCACCGGGATTCAGGAACCTGCTTATATCTCGAAAACG
>DASXNJ010000001.1:0-3779 GCA_036495145.1 Puia sp. | reverse complement strand
TTTGGCATTTGGCATTTGGCGTTGGGCACAAAAAAAGCTGTTGGGCGTTGCTGAAAACCCGTTTCCGGAGCTCCCTTTCTTCACTAAATGAAAATAGGGATAGAAACTTGATGGATTTTCAGCAAACGGCCAACAGCCGGTACGAATTTTTCCTTTTATGACTTCGGAGCTGGTGCTGTTGCAACTGCCGGTACCACTTCCCCGGTAATCCGGAGTTGTACTGGCGCGTCAACACCTGCCACTTTTACGGTTATGGTCTTATTAAAAGGTCCGGGATTGGCTGCATTGAAACCTGCATTGATCTTACTCTCTTTTCCCTTCGGAACAGCACCTTCCGGTTTTACCGGAGTAGTGCAACCGCAGGATGCCACGGCAGATTCAATAACTATAGGACCAGTACTGATATTGGTGAAGTTAAAGTCATGATTAACGGGAACATTTTGCTTGATTTTCCCGAAATCAAAAGTCATTTCAGAAAACTTAATTACGTCTGAAGCGGTTTTCTGAGAGGCGGCAGGCGTAGTACTTGTCTGCGCAAATAATGAGAAGGACAGGATAAAAGCACTGATAAGTAGTGTTGCTTTTTTCATTTTAGAGGTTTGTTTGTTTTAAAAATTGAACTGAAGCGTTCTCCGGTGCCGCGGTAGGAGGCAACTTATATACCTCGCCGGTTATGGTTAACGCTTTGGTTTGTCCGTTGTTGTAAAAGATTGTAATAGTTTTGTTAAAATGGCCTTCGGAATATGCGTTGTATCCGACTTTTATCGGCACAGTAGCTCCGGGGGCAATGGCGTCACGGCTCCATTCTGGGGTAGTACAACCACAGGATGCCTGCACATTTTCAAGCAGCAATGGTTCTTTTCCGGTATTTTCAATTTCAAAAATATGGATAACCGGACGTCCCTGGGGAATTTTTCCAAAGGAATAAGCGGGCTCTTTCAGCAGCAATGTTTCCGGTTTTGAAATGGCCGCGGGGTAAGGAACGGTTACTGTATTTGACTGTGCATGAACAGCAAGAGAAGTCAATACGCAATAAAATATCGATAGAAACACCTTTTTCATAGATTGCACAGAAATCTTCCTAAAATTATATAGTAAACGTCACCTTTGCAATTAATTTTAGCCCATTATATTATAATTAACCAACTTCCCAGGCCATCCACCAATTAACAGGATGAAATATGCAAAATCTTACAGCCATTGATCAGGCAGCCCTGGAGAATATCTCGTTCGACCTTTTCCGGAAGGAAGTTTTGAAAGATTACCGCCTGGTATGCGAAAGCCGGGAAGCCAGCCTGCTGGGTCGTAAAGAAGTACTTACCGGCAAGGCTAAATTCGGGATTTTTGGAGACGGAAAGGAGGTCCCACAGGTTGCTATTGCGAAGTTCTTCCGCCCAGGTGACTTTTATGCCGGGTATTACCGTGACCAAACCCTGGGATTTGCGCTTGGCACATCCACCATTGAACAATTTTTTTCCCAGCTATATGCAGATCCGGATGTCGAGCATGATCCGCACAGCGCAGGCCGGAATATGAATTCCCATTTTGCGTCACGGATGATTGGGGAAAACGGGGAATTTCTGGATCTGATTAACAGAAAAAACTTTACAGCCGGCCTCGCCCCGACTGCCGCACACATTCCGCGTTCATTTGGACTTGCCTATGCTTCCAAAGCCTTCCGGGAGATTAAAGAAATCGGAGACTTTAAAAACCTTTCCGCAAATGGAAATGAAATTTGTTTCTGTACCATCGGCGATGCGTCTACGAGCGAAGGTCAGTTCTGGGAGATCGTTAATGCAGCGGGTGTATTGCAAATTCCCCTGGCGATTTTCGTGTGGGATGACGGTTATGGCATTTCGGTTCCTGTGAAATTTCAGACGACCAAGGGGTCGATCTCAGAAGCTTTAAAGGGATTTCAGATCAAAGACGGCACCAATGGAATTGATATTTATAAAGTAAAAGCCTGGGATTATGCGGGCATGTGTGAAACATTTGAAACGGGTTTGCAAAGAGTCCGCACTGACCATGTTCCCGCGATTTTTCATGTTGAAGAACTTACGCAGCCACAGGGGCATTCCACTTCGGGTAGTCATGAACGTTATAAACCACCGGAACGCCTCGAATGGGAACGAACCTGGGATGCGATGAAAAAAATGAAGGAATGGATCATTGAAAATGCGCTGGCCAGTGCTGAGGAAATAGAGGAAATCCATACCGTGGCAAAGGAACTGGTTCGTACAAGTAAGAACAGTGCCTGGGAAAAATGCATGGAACCCATTTTGGAACAGGTGGGCCGTTCTGTTTCAATTATTATGGAACTGGCAGCCGTTAATCCTGAAAAGAAAGATAAACTGGATATGATCAGCCGACAGCTTGCCTCTTTGCGGGAACCCAACCGGCGGGATATTATGCATCATCTGCATCAGGCCTTATTGCAGGCGGGGAATGATCCTGCGGGTTCTTCTTTAAGGGCTTATTATCAGCAGCTGAATCGTGAGAATACCCGTTTTTATAACACTCATCTCTACCACGAAGGACCAAAAAGAATTGACAATATTGAATCTGTGCCGGTGCGCTATGGTGAAGAATCTGCCATTTTGAATGGGTACGAAATTCTGAACAAGTATTTCGATGAGCTGTTTGCCCATAATCCCAAAGTGCTTGCCTTTGGAGAGGATCTCGGGCAGATTGGCGACGTGAACCAGGGCTTTGCAGGCTTGCAATTGAAATATGGCAACGGCCGGATTTCAGATTCAGGCATCCGTGAGATAGCTATTATTGGCCAGGGCATCGGTCTGGCGATGCGGGGACTTCGTCCCATCGCGGAAATTCAGTATCTGGATTATATGCTTTATGCAATCCAAACACTGAGTGATGATCTGGCGAGTCTCCAGTACCGGACGGCTGGTCAGCAATCTGCGCCTCTGATTGTCCGCACCCGCGGTCATCGGTTGGAAGGAATCTGGCATAGCGGATCTCCGATGGCCATGATTGTAAACGCACTCCGGGGTTTGCATGTCTGCGTTCCGAGAAATATGGTCCAGGCGGTGGGAATGTATAATACGCTGTTGGAAGGTATGGACCCTGCGATCGTAGTTGAATGTCTGAATGGATATCGTTTAAAAGAAAAATTACCATCCAATTTGCTGGATTACCGGGTGGCTTTGGGCAGACCCGAGGTTATCAGGGAAGGTTCCGATATTACCATTGTTTCTTATGGGTCCACACTCCGTATTATTGCTGAAGCGGCAGAAGTTCTGAGTGATCTGGGCGTAGATTGTGAAATCGTTGATGTTCAAACTCTGCTACCCTTTGACATTCATCATCATATTTTGACTTCACTAAAAAAGACAAACCGGATCATTTTCATTGATGAAGACGTACCCGGCGGAGCGACTGCTTACATGTTTGAGAAGGTGATGGAAGAACAGAGTGGTTATCGCTGGCTGGACACTGCACCGAGAACATTGAGCGCAAAGGCACACAGACCGGCCTATGCAAGCGACGGCGATTATTTCAGCAAACCAAATATGGAAGAAATCATTGATGCAATTCAGGATATTATGAGAGAGTAATACAAGTGTGGAAGACTGGAAGTCTGGAAGTTTCGAAGTGTCTTTTTATTACGTATCGTAGTATTAAATTTGCGGTCCTAAATTTTTAAAATAGTTATGGGTAGGATTTTCGAAGTGCGTAAAGCCACCATGTTTGCCAGGTGGGATAAAATGGCAAAACAATTTACCCGGATTGGAAAAGAAATAGCACTCGCCGTCAAAGCC